>JANOFD010000287.1:0-4903 GCA_031413455.1 Rhodobiaceae bacterium | reverse complement strand
GGTGTTTCAAAAGACATGTAGCACAGGCGATCATTGCTTAGTGATAAAGAACGATGGAAGGGCCCCATATCGCGGTGCGTAAGCTTGAACCAAGCCCGCGCGAACGCGTCTGCGTACGCTGCAGGGTTCTCATGAAAGCGTTTCGAGATTTTGAGATAAGCAGGATCCATGCGCAGCGACAGGTCCGTCGTGAGCATCGTCGGCGCGTGCTTCTTCGCCTTATCGTGCGCGTCGGGCACGGTGCCAGCGCCGGCACCGCCCTTCGGCTTCCATTGATGCGCACCGGCCGGGCTCTTCGTCAGCTCCCACTCAAAGCCGAACAGCGTGTCGAAGTAGCCGTTGTCCCACTTGGTCGGATTAGGCTTCCAAGCGCCCTCAAGCCCGCTCGTGATGGTGTGGCCCGCCATGCCGCTTTCGAACGCGTTGGCCCAGCCCAGACCCTGGTGCTCGACGTCAGCGCCTTCGGGCTCCTTGCCGACATGACTTGTGGGACCCGCGCCATGTGCTTTGCCAAACGTGTGTCCGCCGGCGATCAGCGCAACCGTCTCCTCGTCGTTCATCGCCATGCGTGCAAAGGTCTCGCGGATATCGCGCGCCGCGGCCGTCGGATCAGGCTTGCCGTTCGGCCCTTCTGGATTGACGTAAATCAGGCCCATTTGCACAGCGCCAAGCGGCCCCGCCAACTCTCGGTCGCCGCTATAGCGCGCATCGCCAAGCCACGAGTCTTCAGCGCCCCAGTTCACATGAGCTTCAGGCTCCCACGTATCCTCGCGCCCACCACCGAAGCCGTAGGTTTTGAACCCCATCGACTCGAGAGCGACGTTGCCGGTCAGGATCATCAAATCCGCCCACGAAATCTTGCGGCCATATTTCTGTTTGATTGGCCACAACAACCGGCGCGCCTTATCGAGGTTGCCGTTGTCCGGCCAGGAATTGAGCGGCGCGAACCGCTGCTGGCCACGTCCACCTCCGCCGCGCCCGTCGCCCGTACGATAGGTGCCTGCGGCGTGCCAGGTCATACGAATAAAGAACGGCCCATAATGACCATAATCGGCGGGCCACCAACTTTGGCTGTCCGTCATCAAGGCGTGAAGGTCCTTGACCAGCGCATCGAGGTCGAGGCTATCGAATGCCGCCGCGTAGTCGAAACCCTCACCCATCGGATCGGCGTCAGGCGTATTCTGATGAAGCACGCCAATATTCAGCTGATTGGGCCACCAATCACTGTTCATTCTGCCGCGTGAGTGCGGCACCGGGCATTTGTTTCCATCGGTCATGATTTGCTCCGTTCGATATGTAACACGTACGCGGCCGCGCGCGACAACGCGTCGGCGGCACCGGCGCGTATCTAGCCCTCTGCACAAGCGCCGTCAACGCTTCGGAACACTAGCGCTCGATGTTGTATTCGATCGTGACCACCACGCGCGCTGTCTTTAAGATTGTGCTTTTGTCGTAGGTGCCGCCGTAGCCATAATCGCTGGAGTCGATGCTGGCGCCCGCCGGCAGGATGTAGAACGCCCCTTGTGAGGCCGAGCGCATTGCGCCCACCGTGGCGTTGCCGTTCTTGGCGAATTCCAGTGCGCGCTTTTGAGCGTTTTGCGTGGCAGCGCCGATCAGCGACATCTTGATATCTTCCAGGTTCGAGACCAGGAACGATGGATCCTCAAAGCGCACCGGATGACCCTCGCCCTCGAATTGCAGAATTGATTTATGCGCCGCTTCGACGCCCGGCAAATCCTTGCTGGTGATGAGAACGTCTTGCGCCGCGTTGAAGCCGCGCTGCACCGAACGCGTACGCCCGCCGGGCACCTCTTCCTCGACGATGTTGGGTGTGACGCTCTCTTTGCCGCTCTTCCACGAGTCCGTCGCAAAACCCTGGGAACCGAGGAAGGTGTCGAGCGCCGGGCGCTCCTTGCGCAATTTCGCCAGCGCGTCGGCGAAGGTGGCGCCTTGCACGCGCAGGCCGACGCTCCATTCGGCGTAGTCGGCCATCACCGGCTTTTCTGCCAACCCTTTAACGGCGATGCTCTGCTTGCCTGCGCCGATGTGCTTTGCCTGAATGCCGAAAATGAATGCCGCCGACGACATGCCGAGCGCCAGCAACACACCCAGAATCACCACAGCTTTTGAAGTATCCAACGTCATGCGGTTTCCCCTTGTTAGGCCTGAGCGTCGAAGGTGACGCCAAAGCACGGCCGAATTATGCAGACTTTGTGGCGAAAATCAGAGTGAACTATGCTACGATGCACGCGACCCGAACACGCGAGACTGAGATGCGCGCGCTTGCCGTTGCCTGGCTCATGGTGTTGTTGCTTGGCGCGTGCGAAGCGCCTGCGGACCATCGCGCTGTGTCGTTGGCGCGCTGCAGCGCGGAAACGCTCAAGCTCTATCCCGACCCGTCCAGGGTGCCCGATGAACATGTCTTCCGGGGGAATTGCATGCGCTCGCAAGGCTACGCTCTCCGGCAAGGCGAGCCGCGCTGCAATGGGATGTTATCGGCTCAACGGGAAGCAAGCTGCTACGAACGCGTGAACTAAACCGCCTCAACGGCGCGCCTGATTTCGGCCACCAATCGCCTTGCTTCCAATGGCTTGCCCAGCAGCGGCGCATCGCGCATGCCTGCGGGCTGCTGTTCGCGCGAGTATCCGGAAACGACAACGAACGGAATCCCCGCCGCGCGAAGCTTGAGGGCGACCGGCTCGGCGGTCTGGGTTCCGAGATTGGTGTCGAGCACGGCGAAGGCGCACCCCTCATCCCTGATCAAGGCGAGCGCATGCTGGACAGTACTCACCGGCCCCAGAACGCCAAAGCCGGCGCCCGAAACGATCTCGGCAATGTCCATGGCGATCAACGCTTCGTCCTCGACGACGAGAACGCGCGAACGGCCGGGAGCGGGCCGCGTGTCCGGCATTGCACCTGCGCTGCCCGCCGCTGCCCGGTGTTCGCCTTCAACCAGCCCCTCGGCTGGACAGGCGACGCGCCACTGAAAACCGGCCGACGCGTACTTGATTGTGACATCGCAGCCAAAGCTCATTTTGACCATGCGGTCGATCACCGTCGTTCCGAAGCCGCTGCGCTTCGGCTTGGCAACTTTCGGTCCGCCTTTTTCGATCCAGCTCATCGTGAACTGCGCCGCTTCCCCTTCGCTCGCGTGCGTGTTCCAGGCAATCTCGATGCGCCCGGTGTCGTTCGACAGCGCGCCATATTTGGCCGCGTTGGTGGCAAGCTCGTGCACGGCCATGCCGATCGTCTGTGACGCGGAGGTCGTGATCTTCAACGCTGGACCCATGAGGGAGATACGCGGGTTCGACGGTTCGACGAATGGCGCGAGCTGGGCGCGGACGAGGTCCTCGATGGGCACGGCATTCCATTCGTTTTTGACCAACAGATCCTGGTTTGACGCCATCGATTGCACGCGTCTGCTGAAGTGCTCGAAAAAATCCTCGGGCTGAGTGACAGCGGTTTGCCGCGCAATGGCCTGGACGACGGTGAGCATATTCTTGGCCCGGTGGTTGACCTCCTTCATGAGCAGGTGTGTGTTCACTTCCTGTCTCTTGCGTTCGGTGATGTCGAGATTGATACCGGACAATGCGAGCGGTCTTCCGTCTGCATCGCGCTGAACGTTTCCGACCGCGAGCAACCATCGCTCCTGACCGTTCGCAGTGATAATTCGGAACTCTTCCCGATACTCGGGCAACGCCCCCTTGACCGCCACTTCGATGGCCTTGATCACGCGCTTGAGGTCATCGGGATGCAGCATCTTCCGCCAAGCGGCAAGGGAAGGCTGCTTGGCGGCCGGATCGAGCCCGTAAAGCACAAAACACTCCGGCGACCAGACGAGTTCGCCGGTCTCGAAGGTCCATGACCAGACGCCGGCATTGGCGGCCACCAGCGCCAGACGAAGCTGCGCCTCGCCTTCCGCCAGCGCCTTCTCGGCCCGCTTTGTTTCTGTGATGTCTAGATTGGTGCCAACCACCCACTCCACTTGTCCGGCAGCGTTTCTCCGGACGGTCTCGACGGCGCGAAGGTCTCGCACCTGATTATCGCCGGCCCTTCGGATGTGGAATTCGCGATGGCCGATCCCGCCGTTGCGAACGACGTTGTCCATCAGCGCTTCCTGGGCCGACAGTTCTTCCGGCAACACCGCCCCGCTCCAGGCCTCGTAGGGGACAATTCCGTCCGGGGTTGGTTCAACGCCATAAAGGCGGAACATCTGAGCGTCCCAACGAATTTGGTTGGTCAGGATATTCCATTCCCAAATGCCGACGCCCGTAGCCTCAGTGGCGAGGCGCATGCGCTGTTCGAACTCACGCAGCGGCAGATCGGTGCCAGCGCGGATCGCGCGTATCGTGTCTTCCGCCTCGGCCAGCCGGGCGCGGAGCAACGCCAGCTCATCCGGCGAAATGGGCGCCTCGAGGTTCCCGTCACGGCTCTGAAACTGGTTCGGCGGTCCTGTCATGGCAGTTCGTCCGAAAGGTCGCCGATGATAGGCCTCATGTGATTGGGGCTGCAAGCCGCCGGTGAGAGCTTATTTGGGGGTCAGTATATGGGGTTTTTGCAAAGTTGCTGTCCTATTTTCCGGCAAAACCGGCTCGATTCCGCCACCACTTTCAGGACAAACAGGACATAGGACACTGTCCCAGAACACTGTCCTGTTTGTCCTGTCCTGTTCGCCGTGCGGCCGAGCGCCCCCCTTTGCTTCACGTTTTGCAGATTTGCGCAGCCGCAGGAACGCCGCCAGCCCGTGCCCATAGCCGGCGTCGACGCGCGCAACATCGTGGCCCGCACGCGGGTGGCGGGCCATTTTCAAAAACCTCTTCACGTCTCAAGTCGCAGCGGCAAGAAGGGCTTGACATAACCCCAACGCCGAAGTAGGAACATATAATGAACTATGTTAGCAATG
>JANOFD010000286.1:0-2519 GCA_031413455.1 Rhodobiaceae bacterium | reverse complement strand
CGGTCAGCCGGCGATTGCGGAGGGCGATATCGTGGGCGGCAAGGCTAACAAGCGTTCGCTGGGGCGGACGGATGTTTCCTGGCGCGGGATGAGCATTTCGGTTGGCGTATTTCCGTATCGTATCTGGTTGTTGCAACGCGTACAGGATGCTTACGAAGCTGCGGATGTCCATGAGCGGCGTGCTGTTCGCACACTGTTGTCCGAGGTAGGTTTGGAGCCGCTGCTCGATTTGCGGACACTGCGGCGCGTCGAGCGTCGCAACAATCGTGAAGTTTGGGACGCGGCAGTTTGAGACGGTTCCGATGATGGAGGGACAGATGGGCTGGAAAAGATACGCGCTGATTGCGCTGGTGGTCGTGCTGGGACTTGCGGGGACGGCTTACTTGTACCGCAAACCGCTGATCCTCTATTTTGTGGCGACGCGGGGACTGGAACCGATTGCGCCCAATCGCGAGGTCGTGTGGGAGAAAGGGCCTGATGTTGCCGTAAAGCCTGTCGCGCAGAGGCCGCCGAATATTGTCGTCATTCTCGCCGATGATTTGGGCATCAACGACATCAGCTATTTCGGCGGCGGCGTGGCTGGCGGCATGGTGCCGACACCCAATATCGACTCCATCGCCAAGGACGGTGCGGCCTTCACCAAGGCATATTCCGGCACAGCCGCCTGTGCGCCATCGCGGGCAATGCTGATGACGGGCCGCTATGGCACGCGCACCGGGTTCGAATTTACGCCGACGCCCGACGGTATGGGCGGCATGCTGGACCTGTTCTACAACGACGGCACCCGGCCCCATAAACTGCTTCGCAACGAAGTCGCCGCCGCAAACCAGGTACCGTACAAGGATCAGGGTCTGCCGTCGTCGGAGATCACGCTGGCGGAAGTGCTTAAGCCTGCCGGCTATCACACCATGCACATCGGCAAGTGGCACTTGGGCTCCACCAAGGAGTTCGCGCCGCTGGGTCAGGGCTTCGACGAGAGCATCAATCTGGAAGGTCTGCTGCATCTGCCCAAGGACGACCCCCAAGTGGTCAACGCCAAGCTTGAGTTCGATCCGATCGACCAGTTCCTGTGGGCGCGCGGACAGTATGCGGCCTCGTTCAACGGCGGGGAGAAATTTGCGCCGAAGGGCTATCTCGCGGACTATTACACCGACGAAGCCGTCAAGGCGATCAGCGCCAATCGCAACCGGCCGTTCCTGCTTTACCTGGCGCATTGGGGGATTCACTCGCCGCTGCAGGCGTCGAAGGCGGACTACGATGCGCTGCCCCAGATCAAGGATCACCGCTTGCGTGTGTACGCGGCGATGGTGCGCGCGCTCGACCGCAGCGTCGGGCGCGTGTTGAAGACATTGGAAGAGAACGGCTTGGCCGAGAATACGGTCGTCGTGTTCTCCAGCGACAATGGCGGGGCGGGTTATATCGGCCTGCCCGAAGTGAACAAGCCCTATCGCGGCTGGAAGCTGACCTTTTTCGAAGGCGGCATTCGCGTGCCGATGTTCGTCAAGTGGCCGGGACACATCAAGCCAGGCTCAAAGAGCGAAACGATGGTGTCGCATCTGGATTTGTTGCCGACGGCAGCGGCGGCGGCTGGGGCGGAGTTGCCTTCGGACCGGGTCATCGATGGTGTCAATCTTTTGCCGCTGCTGGAAGCTGCGCCGGTGGTACCGCGGGTGATATTCTGGCGCGACGGACATTATCAGGCGGTACAGGTGGCGGGATGGAAATTGCAGACCGCCGACCGGCCCAACAAAACTTGGCTGTTTAATCTGAACGAGGATCCGACCGAGAAAAAAGACCTTGCAGCCGAGATGCCCGACAAGGTGGCAGAGTTGAAAGCGCTGATCGCCAAACACAATGCAACACAGCGTGAGCCGTTGTTTCCGGCGGCAGGTGAAATGCCAGTGACAATCGACAAGACGCTGGAAGAACCTGCCACCAAAGACGACGAATACATTTACTGGCCGGGGTAGGGGGATGATGCGCTTCTTTCCAGCAAGCACAAATGCCGGGTATCACGGAAGCCTGATTGCCGCCTGGTTCCTGACTTTGGCGGCTGTGGGAACCATCGGGCCGGCGTGTATCCATACGTTTCTTGAAGATGGCGGCGCTATCAGGATTGCCGGGCTGGACTTGACGCACAACCGGAGCATGATCATCGGGCTGTTTGCGTGGGCGGGCGCGACACAGCTTGTTTGGGGCGTCCTGATGCTGCTGGTGTCGCTGTTCTATCGCAGCTTCGTACCGCTCTATCTGGCGCTGATCTTTGTCGAGCGAAGCATCATCGGGCTCAATCAGTGGATCGTGAAGCCCGGCGAGGGACCACATCATCCCCCGGAAGCCTATGTGAGTGTCGCGATGATTCCGATCCTGGCCGTGATGCTTGTGTTGTCGCTCAGCAGACGGCGTACGAGCTGACAAAACGTACCCCTCCGCCGAGCACCGCCTTGCAGTGAAGTCTCCGGCCTGACGTGATAGTCGTATGACTACTCATACGACCAGATCCAATGTTTCCAAGCTTG
>JANOFD010000285.1:0-4970 GCA_031413455.1 Rhodobiaceae bacterium | reverse complement strand
ATCTGCAGCTGGACCGCCAAGAAAGGTTCCGCCCAGCGCTACTACCGCTACCAACGGGCCGATAATGGCGCCGGCTTCCCCCGGGGTCCAGCCGTAATAGCGGACGATGAAGACTGTCGACCACACGATGCTGCCGTAGATCGCGATTGCCATGAATGCGTTGGCGGCGATGAGGTAGCGGAAGGCGGGTTTGCGAGTCAGAACGAGAAAGCCGCCATGATCCGGCGCGGATGCATCGATCTGCTTGCGCTTCGGTTCGGGTAGAATGAGCGCTGCTATCAATGCGACCGCAAGGCTTATGCCGCCCAGCACATAGAGCGCGACGCGCCAGCCGTAAGCATCGGTGAGCATGCCGCCTGCAATGCTTGCTGTGATAACACCGGCCGGGCCACCCATGACATAGATCGCCATGGCGCGGTTGCGGCGTTCGGCGGGGACATAATCGGCAATCAGTGACTGGGCGCATGGGTTGCATCCTGCTTCGCCGACGGCGAGACCCATGCGCGCGGCCGCGAGTTGGACAAAGCCGGTGGCGCTGCCCATGACAATGGTGCAGAGCGCCCAGGAGGTTGCGCAGACGGTGAGGATGCCGGTGCGGCTGATACGGTCGGCTGCCCAGGCGATGGGAACGGAGGCGACGGCGAAGACGAGGGCGAAGATGGTGCCGCTGAGCAGGCCGAGCTCGGTGTCGGAAAGGCCGAATTCGATTTTTAACGGTTCAGCGATGATGGACAGGATCTGGCGGTCCATAAGGCTGAGGCCGATCAGCGTCGCCAGCATCACGACGTAAAGTGTGGATTGGCGCTGTGGCAGTGCCGTGGCTTGATCGGTCAAGTGGTCGTTCCCCCTTCAGAGCCATCCACTATGGCGATGGCGATGGGGTTGTCTACCGGCGAACGCCACAGACTCCCCACGAAACCGTGTTCATTGCCTGGTTGAGGGGGCTGCAAATTCGTAGGCAAACTACGAATTTGCAATTAATCGGAAAGGTCTGTTGTTATTCAATGCGTTACGTGTGAGCAGGGGTGCGGGTCTTGAGTGATTAAGACCCCGGTGGTTTGACGATCAGGACTTTGATGTCTTGCTGGGGTCTGAAGTTGTTGGCTTCGAAGACAAAGGTCTTTGGCCCGGTCTTGCGAACGTTGTTGCCGCAGAGGGACACGATGTTGCGCGGATTGCCTTTGTCGACCGTCAGGCGGAAATGGCCGATGGGGCCTTTCCAGGTGTTGGCCGTCGTCAGGATGTAATCGATGACGTGGCCGGAGCCGCCTGTGCCGCGCAGGACACTCTTGATGGCACGGAGCGTTGGTGCATCGACGCAGGCGGCTTTGCCAAGATCCGGATCGTATGAAAGATGTTCGGCCATCATGATGAAACCCGAAGGGTGGGGTTTGTAGCGATGCTGAACCTTGACGATGCGGCCGGGCGGGAAAACCTGTTCGCGCACGAAGATGGTTGAGAGCCACCATTCGGGTTGTTCGAAATTGGCGTCTTTGGTGTAGAGGCCGCGGCGTTTCCAGTCGGCTTGCTTGGCTAAAGGCAGTCTGGCGAAGGCTTGCTTGATGGCGTTGGCATCGAAGGTGAGCGGCACACGGGCGGCCGTCAACTCGGCGGAGATGTCGATGGCGTCGGTGAAGCGGAAGCGGTCGCGCTTTTCCCATGGCCGGTCGCGCGGCCAGACAAAGGCGCGCACGTAGGGCCGCGACGGCGCGACCACGCCTTCGATGCGGGTTTCGAATTTGAGGAGGTCAAGGCCTTTGATGTCGCGAATGTCGTAGCCGTCTTCGCCGCCGAAATTGACGCTGACGGGCAAGCCCGGCATGGGAAAGCCGACCCAGGCTTTGAGGGTTCGCGCGCTGTCGTTGCGGAACTGGTAGTTGACGCGTACTTCGTCGAGGCTGAGGAAGAGGTCTTCGTCGAGCATGCGGATGTCGGCCGACTGCTGCAGCGTCAGGCCACCAGCGGGCAAGCCGAGGAAGCCGTCATTGGCGACAGCGGGCGTGGACGTGGCGAGTGTGAAGAGAATGGCGGTCTACTTCAAGCGCATGGCGTGTTTCCCCGATGGTGTCTGGCGAGACTACAACGGATGGCGAGGCGCTGGAAATAGCGTGATGCGGCGGCGGTAGCGTCGGGGAGTTGGACGATGTGCCGAATGCAGTTTCACGCGCCCATGCTCTATTCTTGTTTGGTACGCTTGCCCCAATTGTGCCCCTCATTTGGGATGGTCAGCCGTTTCGGCGGTGTAGAATCTAAAATCTCCGGAAATACCTTCGAGGGATTCGAACCATTTGCGGAACTCGGCCGAGTGCCAATGGCGCGCACCTGCCACCAGGCTTTGACGCCGGGTTGAACAGCCAGACCCATCGCTTGGTGCTCGACGTTGTGCCAGTGTTCTTTGTCGAGTTGACCGCGCAACCATTGCACGCGGGTCGCTTCGAAGAAGCGTATCAGGGTGCTGAGGAACGCCGTGAACCGCGCCCGCTCGTTCTCGGTCAACTTGTCCAGACCTTGCAGGCCCATTCTCCAAACTTGTGCCCCACTATCGCTTCCGGTGACAAACGACCCCAACTGAATCGTCAAGTCGGTGACTGCTATCGATGTTGCGGAACGCACGGATTTCGTATTTTGTCGCAGTTGAATTCCAACGAAAACCAACGACGCGACGACGGTAACCGCCGCAACGATCTGACCAATGAGGGAGACGTCTTCGAGCGTCATTGCGCGATCCTTGAATGTTGTTGTCACGTGCACCTTATCCGGCGCCCACACGGCCGCCAAGCCCGTGAGCTACAGACAGGTAATAGATTCTTGTGGTGGTGCGCTTCAAAGAAAAGGCTATCAATGAGACGCCCTTGGCGCCGCCGGTGCAAATGGGTTCTGTTTCTACAGCGAGAGGATCAAGCATGTCTCAAGCCCCCGCCATGATGGTGCCAAAAGCCGCAGAGCATATCGGCATTGACGATGTGCCGTTCGTTAGCGTCAGTGAGAAAGTGGCGCTGCAGCTTTTGCACGTTGACCTGACCCAGGGGTTGTGGGTGGTGCGGGCGCGGTTTCAGCCTGGATACGAGATTGAGACGCACCGGCACACCGGCCCCGTATTTGCGGTGACGGAAAAGGGGCGCTGGTTCTATCGCGAGTATCCTGGGGTCGTGAATTCGCCGGGCTCTTATTTGTTCGAACCCGCCGGTTCGGTGCACACGCTGACGACGCCGAAAGACCAGGTTGGCGAGACTGTGGTTTGGTTTGCGATCTATGGCGCGAACATCAATCTGGATGAGACGGGAAACATCACGGGCGTGCTTGATGCCGCCACGGTGCTGGGCATTTACCGGACGCTGTGCGCCGCGCAAAAACTGGACGCGGGGAAAGTGATTGTGCATGGGGAGTAAGTGTTTTTCCACACTGTTTTTATTCTGCGCTGAACTGGACAACCGCCGGTCAACGCTTTCGGTTTGCGACCCGGGTCCGTTCGGGGACCTTTGACATTGTGGCGACTAGGGCTTCATTGATGCGTGTTTGCCAGCCGTTTCCCTTCTTCTTGAAATGGGCAATCACGGCGGGGTCAAGGCGTAACGTCACCTGAACTTTGGGAGCATCGCCGAGCGGCGGGCGGCCGAGCTTGCGCAAGTAGGCATCGACGATGTGGGGCACGACTTCCCGGGCGGGTCTCGCGCGCTTGAAATCCGCCGCGGTCCATTCGGGATTGTCGGGTTCGCTCATGCCGCGCGGTTTTGAGTTCCTGGACATACAGTTTCTGCTCCCGTTTGGTTGCCTTCCTCAATGAAATAATGCGCGTGGTGCCTTCGTTTCACTGTAGCTACGTAAAGGCGCTGTCAAGTGCCGATTGGCGAATATGTAGGCAGATGAGATGGGAGTAATCCCCACACTTCAACACGGGTCAGTGCAGTTTTCTGACGATCACGTTGCCCGCCGAATAGCCGGCGCCGAAGGAGCAGATGACGCCGAGGTCGCCCGCCTTCAGGTCGTCGCTGAATTTGTGGAAGGCGATGACGGAGCCTGCCGAACTGGTGTTGGCGTAGGTGTCGAGAATGATGGGCGATTCTTCCGGTTTGGCATCGCGGCCCAAGACCTTGCGCGAGATGAAGTCGTTCATGTTGATGTTAGCCTGGTGCAGCCACATGCGCTTGAGGCTTTCGGGGGCGATGTTTTCGTCGCTGAGGTGGCTGACGATGAGCTCGGCGACCATGGGCACGACTTCTTTGAAGACTTTGCGGCCCTCTTGCACGAAGAGCTTGTCGGGTTTGCCAATGCCTTCAGGAGCGGCGCGGTTGAGGAAACCGAAATTGTTGCGGATGTTGTTGGAGAATTGGGTTTTCAAACGGGTGCCGAGAATTTCCCAGGCGTGCTTGCTCTGGGTGTTATCTTTGGGTTCAAGAACGATGGCTGTGGCGACATCGCCAAAGATGAAGTGACTGTCGCGGTCGCGGAAATTCAAATGGCCGGAACAAATTTCCGGATTGATCACCAGTGCGGCCCTGGCGTTACCGGCGCGGATCATGTCGGCGGCGGCTTGCAAGCCGAAGGTGGCGGAGGAGCAGGCGACGTTCATGTCGAAGCCGAAGCCCGCGCATCCCAGGACGTTCTGCACCTCAACCGCGATGGCGGGGTAGGCGCGCTGCAGGTTCGAGCAGGCGACAATGACGCAATCGATGTCCTGGGGGGTGCGCCCGGCGCGGTCGAGCGCTTCTTTGGCGGCGGTGACCCCGATTTCGGCCAGGATCGAGATCTGGTCGTTGGGACGCTCGGGAATGCGGGGGCACATGATGTCGGGGTTGAGCGTGTTTTCTTTCTCAACCACGAACCGGCTTTTGATGCCAGAGGCCTTGGTGACGAATTCGACGCTGGATTCGTTCAACGCAATGGTTTTGCCGGCGGCGATGTCTGTCGCGTGAAGGGCGTTGAATTTCCTGACATAGGCGTTGTAAGACGCGACCAGTTCTTCGTTGCTG
>JANOFD010000284.1:0-1398 GCA_031413455.1 Rhodobiaceae bacterium | reverse complement strand
GTTGCTGATTGCGGAGGTGCGCGAAGCGGGCGTGATAGCGAAAAGCGGCTATGAAGGAGTGCAGAAATCATGGGAGAAATCCAAGGGCAATCCTGTCACCGAAACGGATCTGGCGGTCGACCGGTTTCTGAAGGACCGTCTGTGCGGGGCGCGGCCCGGCTATGGCTGGTTGTCTGAGGAGAGCACCGATACGCCGGAGCGCCTGAACAAGGCACGGATTTTCGTCGTTGATCCGATCGACGGGACGCTCGCCTTCATCAAGCGCAAACCGGAGTTCACGATTTGCGTTGCTGTGGTCGAAGCAGGGGCGCCAGTGTGCGCGGTGGTCCTGAACCCGATGACGCAAGAATTATTCACCGCGGTGGCCGGTGGTGGCGCTCGTCTGAACGGACAGGTGATTGCGGTGAGCGCACGGGCGCAGCTCGAAGGCTGCCGGATGCTGGTGGCCCGCGATGTGATCACTCATCCGGCGTGGCCCCGGCCTTGGCCCGAAATGGACATCGGCAAACGCTCGTCTATTGCCTACCGGATGACGCTGGTTGCGAACGGCACCTATGACGGGATGATGGCGCTGTCGCCGAAGTGCGAATGGGATACGGCCGCCGCGGCGCTGATCTTGCAGGAAGCGGGCGGCGTGGTCAGCGGACATAACGGAGCGCCATTGGCCTACAATCAGCCCAAGCCCTTGCATCGCAGTGTCGTTTGCGCGGGACCGGTCCTGCATGAAGCGATTCTGGAGAGAACCGGATCGCTTAAATTGCCTTAGATTTGGGGAGTGGCATGACAAAGCAGATTTTGCATCTCGTGTTCGGCGGCGAGTTGACTGCGCTAGACAAAGTTGAATTCAAGGATCTGGGACAAATTCATTTCCTGGGACTCTATCCGAACTTCGCCAAGGCAAGCGAGGCGTGGAAAGCGGCGGCACAAGCGACCGTCGACAACGCTCACATGCGGTACTTCGTCGTTCACCTGCACCAGCTGCTGCAGCCCGACATTGTGCTCGACAGCAAGCCCGCGCCGCGCCCTCGTGCATTGGCGAGCAAACAAAAGCTGGTTAAGGCGAAAGGAATGGCCGGAAATGCACGAAATCGCAAGTAACCGTGTCTTGTTTGCGGTTGTGGTTAAGCCCCTGTCGGCATGTTAGTTTGCCCGCACTCAATTTATCGAAAGACCCATGGCACTTAAACTCGTAGCACAGCGAGCAACAGGACCGCTCGTTCGGTTGGCGAACGATTTCGTCCGGCCGTACGGGTCCGTCGTCGCCTTGATCGTGGGGTTGCCGCGTCCGAATCGAGGTCGCCCACCGCCGGATAAAGGGGGCCCCACACCATAAAAACACGGGCGCGGTCAGGGCTAGTTGCAGCCAGTCGTTAAGTCCGTGCCCGACCCATCGATCCG
>JANOFD010000283.1:0-6448 GCA_031413455.1 Rhodobiaceae bacterium | reverse complement strand
CTATTCACCAAGCATCACAAGGCGGTTTCGAATATTCCGGTGCCGGTGGGCGCGTCGATGGTTGCGGTGTCTTTTGAGAAACTTGCCGAGGGTGGGCGGGCGACGGTGCTTATCAATGATGTGGCTTGCGGCAGTGTCGAGGTGCCGACGGTGTTGCGGATGATCTCATCGGCCGGGATGGATGCAGGGCGCGACGCTGGCTCGAGCGTCAGCGACGACTATGACCCACCTTTCGATTTTCAGGGACAGATCAAGCGGCTGGTCATCGAATTGCCTGAACGTTCGCGGCGCGCCGAGGCCGATGCGCAAACGGCACAAATGAAGACTGACATGTCGCGGCAATGAGCGGCTGTTGCAGCCCTGGACGTTTGGGGGGGGCCTCAACGGCGGCCGCGCTGCCCTTGGCTGCTGAGCGGCCGGGTGAGGATGGTGCTGGCATGGCGCTCATTCCCTCTGGGCCGTTCCGCTATGGCTGTGATCGCAATGAGGGCCCGCCTGGCGACGGTGAAGGCCCGTCACGGCTGGTCGAGGTGGATGCGTTCCTGATCGATTGCTGTGCAGTGACGAATGCGCGGTTCAGACGCTTTGTCGATGCCACAGCATATGTGAGCGAGGCAGAACGGCTAGGTTGGTCGTTTGTCTTTGCGGGTCTGTTGCCGGATAACTTTGCCGACACAAAAGGCGTTGAGGGCGCGCCGTGGTGGCGGCAAGTGTTTGGCGCTGCGTGGCACCAACCGGAGGGGCCGCACTCGAACATCGTGGGCCGAGAGGGCGATCCCGTGGTACAGGTTTCGCACAACGATGCGCTGGCGTTTTGCGCGTGGGCGGGCAAGCGCTTGCCGAGCGAGGTCGAGTGGGAGAAGGCCTCTCGCGGCGGGCTTGAGGGCGCGCGCTTTCCCTGGGGCGATGACGAGACTCCAAACGGCGTTGCGCGCTGCAATGTATGGCAAGGCCGCTTTCCCGATCTGAACGAACGCGACGACGGTTATTACGGACTCGCACCGGCGAACGCCTTTGAAGCCAACGGTTTTGGGCTGCACAATTGCGTTGGCAATGCCTGGGAATGGTGCGACGACTGGTCTGCTACACGACGGTTTGCGGGCGTACCCGGTGCCGGAGAACTCCGCGTCATTCGCGGTGGCAGTTATTTGTGCCATCCCTCCTATTGCTGGCGCTATCGCAACGCCGCACGCGCGGCCTCGGCGCCCGACAGCGCCACGGGCCATATCGCCTTTCGGTGCGCCAGATGAAGAAAGGACAGACGACGCCATGGTAGACCACGCGCCGATCAACGCGCCGCGCAATCCGACTCCGCCGCTCTATCCGGGCGATCCGGCACCGTGGTTCGTGCTTGCGTCCGACCTCGTGGCGAATTTTCCGCTGTCGTCGCTTGGCGGAAACCGCTTTGTGGTGACGTTCGTGAAATCTCTGCGCACACCGTATGGCCAGGACCTTGTCGCTGCACTGACCGGCGACCTGGAGCGCTATGCCCGGCTGGGGACAGGGTTGCTGATTGTCACCGCCGACCCTGCGGACGCGGGTACCAAGCCGCCTGAGGCCGTGAAAAACGTGCGGTTGTTGTTCGATCACGACGGGGCTGTTTCGACATTGTATGGCGCAGCGCTTCCCAACAGCGAATATGCGCCGAAGTCATTCATCATCAACGAGCGGCTTCGCATTGCTGCGGCGATCCCGGCTGAGGCGCCCGAGGCGCACGCTGCGCGGGTGTTTAAGCTTCTGGACAGTCTCAAGCCTTTTTTGCCGGCGCGGCGCGCCGTGCCGCAGGCGCCGGTGTTGATCATTCCCGACATCTTCGAAGCCAAACTCTGTGACGATCTGATCGCCGGGTTCAAGCAAGCGGGAGGCCAGGTCTCCGGCTTCATGGTCGAGCGGGACGGCAAGACTGTAGAAGAGCGCGATGGCGCATTGAAGCGCCGCTCGGACTGGCACGTGCAGGACGACGCGATGAAAGCCGCCTGCCGGGCGCGCATGGTACGACGGATCATTCCCGAGGTTCAACGCGCCTTTCAGTTCAACGTCACGATGATCGAGCGCTATCTGGTGGCCTGTTACGACGGCGAAACGCGGGGACATTTTTCTGCCCACCGCGACAACACCACGCGCGGCACGGCCCACCGGCGCTTTGCGGTGTCGCTGAATCTGAACGACGACTATGAGGGCGGATTTCTGCTTTTTCCGGAATTCGGCCGGACACATTTCAAGCCGCCCAAAGGCGGGGCCTGCGTGTTCTCGTGCTCGCTGCTGCATGAAGCCACTCCGGTGACGAAGGGCCGTCGCTTTGTGTTCGTGCCCTTCCTCTACGACGAGGCGGCGCAGGTTATCCGCGAGGCGAATGCGGGTTTCATCGAGGGCGCGCGCTGATGGCCGCGAACGTCACCCAATCCATCTTCGACGTGACCAGCGCCGCCGGCGCGCAGTTCATCGCCATGATCATCGGTGCGTTCCTGGCCAGCACCGGGGGCTTCCTCGTGGCTTGGCTGCTCGACCACATGGCGCGCAAACGCCAAGAGCGTTCGATCGCGCTCGTCTGCCTCGACCTGCTGTCGTCGCTGGGCGTTCTCACGAAGCTGGCAAAGGACGCCCGGGCCCGCGGCACGCCCTATGGCCCTTACACCCTCCGCCTGGTGCGCAGCTGCATGCGCGACCTGGATGTTTACGAACGCAACCGCGAACGCATCGCTGATATCTCCAATCCGAATGTGCGCGCCGAGATCTATCAGTGCATGGCGCGCTTGACGCTTGCAGTCGATGGCGTCCTGGGCGAGACTGATGAGATCGCAAAATCGGAAGAGCGGACCGCCGCCGCGCGCGCAAAGGGCGATGCCCCTAAGGCCGAAGAGCTTTCGCAAGACTGCCGCGCGCGCGAGGCCCGCCGCGATTCGTCGTTCGAATTCATGCTTGAAACGACCGAGACTCTCTGTGCGCCGCTCTCCATCAAGCTGCGGACCATTGCAAAGTCGGATGCGCAAAGTCTCGCCGCCCTCATCGCGGCCAACACGCAAGCCGCCTCAGCCATTCCCAAAAAGCTGGACGATTGAACTGCACGCCCCGTTGGACGTCCTTTCGCGAAATAAAGGGGACGCTGGAGCTCGCTCCAGCGTCCCGGTGTTTTCGTCTATTTTTTTCAGACTGGTGCCGTGCCTCAAGCGTTCTGCTTCATGTACTCCGCCAGTGCCGTGCCCATTTCGGCGACGACTTTCGTGGCGCTGGCATCTGATTGGATGGCGGTCCAGTAGGCTTTGGTCTTTGGGCCCATCAGGGTGGTTTGGCCGAAGGCTGGGCCTATGGCGGTTACGAAGAACAGGGATGGCACCAGGGCGCAGTCGGCCAGCGTTGGAGTGGCGCCGATGGCATATTTGTTGCCGGAGATGAAGTGTTCGAGGCCGCTCAGGGCTTTGGCAAGCGCGGTGATTTGTTCGTCGACGATTTTGGCGTCACGGGTTTTGGGGTTGGTTTGCTCGAAGAGTTCGAATAACGGGGCCAGTATGTATTGGTCGGCGATGTTGTAGATGACGCGCATTTTGGCGCGCTCTTTGGCGTCCGTTGGGCGCAGGGAGGGCGTGGGGTGGGTGTCTTCGAGGTATTCGCCAATGGCGCTCGATTCCGGCAGGTAGAAGCCGTTGTCGTCGAGGGTTGGGATTTTCTCCAGCGGGTTGATCTTGGCGTATTCTGGCGTGTGGCTGCCTCCGGCCGGCACCGCGACGAGCTCGGCATTGAGGCCCTTGAGGTAAAGCTGCAGGCGCACGCGGCAGGCGTAGGGCGAGAGTTTGGAATCGTAGAGTTTCATTGGGGGTGGCTCCTGGGGGGTTGCGATGGCGGCATCGGGCATGGCTTGGGTGGCTTGGTCAATTACCGAATGGGTTACGGGTGGCGGCAGATTGGCCACACTGGCAACACATGATTTTCCGTGATTTTTCACACTGCAACCGCACAGGAATTAACCCACAGCGGCGGCGTGGGTTGCGGGCGGTGCAGGTTTCTCTCAAGATGGTGGACGCGCGCCATTCGGGTTGTCGTTCGAGCGAGGAAGCACTTGTCGGTGAGTTCGGTACATGGCGGGGCGAGCCCGGGGTTTTTCGACCGGCTGCGCGCGTTCTATCTGCGCTCGGACGCGGCGAAGGGTTATGTGCTGTTGTCGCCGGTGATGCTGACGATGATCGCGCTGCTGGCGGCGCCGTTGATCCTGCTGGTGCTCTATTCATTTTGGACTCAGGTGGGATTGCAGGTTGATACGACAGTGACGGGTGACCGCTACCGGGAACTTGTCGAAAAGCAGGCTTACATCGACATCTTCTGGCGTTCGGTTCAGATGTCGGGGCTGGTTACTTTGGTGACTGTGGGCTTGGCCTATCCGATGGCCTATTTCGTGGCCTTCGGGGTGAAGAAGAACAAGTTTATCTGGCTGATTTTGCTGACCATCCCGTTTTGGACGAGTTACCTTCTGCGGGCGTTTTCGTGGAAAATTATTCTGGGCTATAATGGGGTGATCAATTCGGGGTTGATTTCGCTGGGGGCCATTCAAGAACCGCTGAGTTTTCTGCTTTATAACCAAACTGCGGTCGTCATCACGTTGGCGCACGCTTATGCGGCGTTTGCGATTTTGCCGATTTATGTTTCGCTGGAAAAAATCGACCGGACGTTGCTTGAGGCGGCGGCCGATCTCGGGGACGGGGCCTGGGCGCGGTTTTGGCGGGTGACCTTTCCGCTGTCGCTGCCGGGCGTGATTGGTGCGGCGGTTCTGATCTTTGTGCCGACAACGGGCGACTATGTGACGCCCGCACTCGTCGGCGGTCCGACGGGGCAAATGATTGCCAACCTCATTCAGATTCAGTTTCTGAAAATCGGTGACTGGCCGCTGGGCTCGGCGCTGGCGATCTCGGCGATGGCGGGTGTTGCGATTTTGGTGATGTTGTTTGCAACCGCGCTGCAGCTGGCGGTGAGGCGTATTCGATGAGCGCCAAACCCGCACACGCCCCGGCCCGGATGGGGGATCCCGGCAGCGGCCTGAAGCTTTTTGCCATTGCCTATCTGATTTTCATCTATGGGCCGGTGTTGTTCCTGCCGCTGTTTTCGTTCAACGATTCGATCTTTGTCGCCTTCCCGCTGAAATCGTTTACGACGAAATGGTACGAGCAAGCCTTTGCCGACGAGAAGATGATCGGCGCCTTGGTGTCGAGCCTGCAGGTGGGCGGAATCGTTGCCGTCGTTTCCACGGTGCTGGGGATGTTCGGCGCCAAGGCGGTGACACGTTACCATATCCCGGGCCAAGGGCTTATCACGGCCACGATCATGCTGCCGTTGTTTATCCCTGAGATCATCCTTGGCATTTCGCTGCTCATTCTCATCAACAGTGTGGGTATTCCGTTGTCGCTGATCACGGTGACGATCGGGCACATTATGCTGTGCACGCCCTTTGCGATGGCGGTGCTGTCGTCGCGCCTGCATGGCTTTGACCGCAGCCTGGAAGAGGCATCGATGGATTTGGGTGAAACGCCGTGGATGACTTTCTGGCGGGTGACGTTTCCCCTTGCGGCGCCGGGCATTGTGTCGAGCCTGCTGCTGACCTTTATCGTCTCGTTCGATGAATTTTTGCTGTCGTTTTTCCTGGCAGGCCAGGAGCCGACATTGCCGGTTTATATTTGGAGCCAGCTGCGCTTTCCCAACAAATTGCCGAGCGTTTTGGCGTTGGGCGCGTTGATCCTCATCGCGTCTTGCGTGCTGGTCGTGGTTGCGGAATGGGTGCGCCAGCTGGGCACGAGTGAACAGAAGGTAGGCGTATGAGAGAGCATCGTCATGGCCGATAATATTATCCGCATCGAGAAGGTGACGAAGCAATTCGCCGGCGGCGCCAAGGCCGTCGACGATGCACATTTCAACATCGAACGCGGTGAGTTCTTTTCGCTGCTGGGGCCATCGGGCTGCGGCAAGACCACGCTGTTGCGCATGATTGCGGGGTTTGAGTTTCCGACCGCCGGCGAAATTTATATCGACAACCGGGCGTCGGCGCTGATCCCCGCGTATCAGCGTCCGACCAACATGGTGTTTCAGTCCTATGCAATTTTTCCCCACCTGAACGTGTTCGATAACATCGCCTATGGCTTGCGGAAATCCGGGTTGTCAGGCGGGGAACTCAAGCGCCGGGTGAATGAAGCGCTGGGGATGATCAAGCTTGATGGCTTTGGGGCGCGGCGCGGAGATCAATTGTCCGGCGGGCAGCGCCAGCGTGTCGCCTTGGCGCGGGCGCTGGTGAAGCGTCCGAAGGTGCTGTTGCTGGATGAACCTTTGGGCGCACTGGACAAGAAACTTCGCGAAGAGATGCAAATTGAATTGCGGCAACTGCAGAAGAGCGTCGGCATTACCTTCGTGTTCGTCACGCATGACCAGGAAGAAGCGCTGTCGATGTCGGACCGCATAGCGGTAATGGTCA
>JANOFD010000282.1:0-3717 GCA_031413455.1 Rhodobiaceae bacterium | reverse complement strand
AACTTCAACGAAGTCTATTTCACCAACGTGCGCATTCCCGATTCCCAACGCCTGGGCGAAGTCGGCGCGGGATGGGGCGTGGCACTCACCACGCTGATGCATGAGCGTCTGGCCGTCGGCGGCGGGCAGGGCGGCGCTGGCCCCGACATCAAGGAACTCATCGCGCTCGCCCGCGAGACCGAACTCGAAGACGGCCCCGCGATCCGCAATGCCGCCGTGCGCGAGAAGATCGCCGAATGGTATGTGCGCGGCCAAGGCCTAAAGTACACGACCTACCGCACGCTGACCGCGCTCAGCCAAGGCAAGGTTCCGGGCCCCGAAGCCTCGATCGCCAAGATCGTGGTTGCGCCCAAAATGCAAAACCTCTCGTCCTTCGCCATGGACCTGGAAGACATGGGCGGCGTGATGACGGGCGAAGACGCGGCGCAAAACGGCGCCTTCCAGCAATCCTATATGTGGGCGCCGGGCTTGCGCATCGCCGGCGGCACCGATGAAATCCTAAAGAACATTATTGCCGAGCGCGTACTGGGTCTGCCGGCGGACATTCGCGTCGACAAGGACATCCCCTTCAACAAACTGCCGACGGGACGCTAGACCATGACAGCACCGCGACTGCCGTCAGATCTCGCTGTGGCAATTGTTGATCCGCTTTCCCACGCTGACAACAGTCGCATTCATGACGCCTTCACCAAGATGCGCGCCCAATTCCCGCTCGCCATTGCCGAGGTTGAAGGTTGCGAGCCATTTTGGGCCGTTTCGAAACATGCCGATATCCTCGAAATCAGCAAACAGAACGCGTTGTTCCCGAGCGGGGTGAAGTCGACGACGTTCACGACGATCGCCGCGACCGAGCAGGTGAAGAAGATCACCGGCACCCCGCACCTCGTGAAGTCTCTTGTTCAGATGGACCCGCCTGAGCATCCGAAGTACCGCGTGCTGACCCAGTCATGGTTCCTGCCGCAAAACCTGCGCAAGCTCGAACCGCGGTTGCGCCAGCTCGCGAAAATCTACGTCGACCGCATGGCGGAGAAGGGCGGGAGCTGCGATTTCGTGGGCGACGTCGCAGTCTGGTATCCGCTGCGCGTCATCATGGACATTCTCGGCATTCCCGAAGCCGACGAACCGCGGATGCTAAAGCTCACTCAAGAACTATTCGGTGCCACTGACCCAGAGCTCGGCCGCGAAGGCGGCGCGCCCGGCGGCTTCGGCGCGCTGATGAGCGACGACGCCGTCGCCTCACTGCAAGCCGTGGTGATGGACTTCTTCCAATACTTCAATGCCATCACCGAGGACCGCCGTGCCCATCCGCGCGACGATGTGGCCAGCGTCATTGCCAACGGCAAGATCGACGGTCAACCGCTCGATCCCTTCAACGCCATGTCCTATTACGTCATCCTCGCCGCCGCCGGCCACGACACGACAAGCGCCTCGACCGCGGGAGGGATGTGGGCCTTGATCGACAATCCGGCCGAGTTCAAAAAGCTGAAAGAAAACCCAGGCATGATGCCAAGCTTCGTCGACGAGGCGATCCGCTGGACCACGCCTGTGCGCCACTTCATGCGCTCAGCGACCGAGGACTACGAACTGCGCGGCCAGACAATCAAGAAAGACGACTGGCTGATGCTGCTCTATCCATCAGGCAACCGGGACGAGGAAGTCTTCGACGAACCGTTCAAGTTCAAAGTCGATCGCAGCCCGAACAAACTGCTGTCTTTCGGCTTCGGCGCGCATGTCTGTATCGGTCAGCATCTCGCCAAAATGGAAATGCGCGCCCTGTTCGACGAATTGATCCCACGTCTCGAGTCGATCGAGTTTGACGGCGAACCCCGCCTGTCAGCAGCCAACTTCGTCAACGGCCCGAAGAAGATGCCGGTGCGGTATAAGATCAACTAAACGCTATCAACATATGGGCGGCCACGCCCGGGAGGAACGCGCATGAAGTTCACCTGGTTCAACCTGATGCCGTGGCCCTATTTGCCCGACGACTTCCGAGAAAAGCATCGCTCCGTTTGGGTTGACATTGACTCGCGCCTCTTCGACGCCGAAAAAAGCCATGAGGTCTACAACACCTATATGGACTTGCTGGAATATGCCGGCACGCTCGGCTTCGATGGTATCGGCGTCAACGAACATCATCAAAACGGCTACGGCATCATGCCCTCGCCGAACATCATCGCGGCAGGCCTGGCGCGGCGCACCAAGGACGTCGGCATTGTTGTCCTTGGGAATTCGATCGCGCTCTACAATCCGCCCGTCCGCGTCGCCGAAGAATTCGCCATGCTCGATTGCATCTCGGGCGGCAGGCTGGTCGCGGGTTTTCCCGTCGGCACCTCGATGGACACGAACTATTGCTACGGCCAGATCCCGGCACTGACCCGCGAGAAATATCTCGAAGCGCACGATCTCATCATGAAGGCCTGGCACAATCCCGATCCGTTCGCCTTCAACGGCCGCTATAACAAACTGCGCCACGTCAACATCTGGCCGAGGCCCATTCAAAAACCGAACCCGCCGATCCACATTCCCGGCGGCGGCTCGGTCGAGACCTACGATTTCTGCATCGACAACACCTATTCCTATTCCTACCTGTCGTTCTCCGGCTACATCCGCGGCAAGGCCCTGATGCAAGGCTATTGGGACCGCGTGGCTGAGCGCAACGCGCCCGACACCTCGCCTTATCGCGCGGGTTTCGCGCAAACGATCTGCGTCGCCGACACCGACGAAGAGGCCGAGCGTCTCTACAGCGAACACGTGCTCTACTTCTACAATCGCTGTCTGCACGTTTACGCAGGCTTCGCCGACGCACCCGGCTATCGCACGATCAAGACGATCCAAACCGGCGCGCTGTCGCAATACGCGCCGCCGATCGACGGTTACGCGCATCTGACTTGGAAGGACCTGATCGACGGCGGCCACGTCATCGCCGGCAGTCCCGAAACGGTGCGCCAGCGCATGGAAGAACTCATCAAAGGCCTGCGCGTCGGCAACATCTTTTGCCTCATGCATGTCGGCAACATGCCGAAGGAAAAGGCGATGTACTCGACACAACTCTTCGCCGAGAAGGTGATGCCGAAATTGCGCCACCTCTATCCCGAATACGCCGATGATGGGCGCTTCTGGTGCAAGCCGATGAAAGCCCAAGTCAAACCCGGAAGCCTGCCGCGCGCCGAAGACGCCGCGCGCATGGCCCGCGGTTAAAAAGGGAGGACGATAGCCATGGAACTCAAAACCATCCAAACCCCGCGCGTCCCCGTCCGCTATTACGAGGGCGGTAGCGGCAAACCGTTGATCTTTCTGCATGGCGCAGGCGGCATCATTCCCACCGACCCGTTCCTGGACAGACTGGCGAAAAAGTTTCATGTCTACGCGCCTCTGTTGCCGGGTTACGGCGACAGTCAGGAATGCCCGACGCTACGCGACATGCTCGACTTTACGCTGCACACGCTCGACGTCGTTGAAGCGCTCGGCCTCAAGGACCCGATCCTCACCGGCCACTCGATGGGCGGCATGATCGCGGCCGAAATGGCGGCCGTCGCGCACAACGATTTCACCAGACTGGGGCTCATTTGTCCGGCGGGCCTGTGGATCGACAAACACCCCATCGCCGACTTGTTTGCAATGCTTCCCTACGAAATGCCAGCTTACCTCTTTCACGATGTCGAGATGGGCACGAAGTTGATGACGGCGGGCGTCGCTCTCGACAATCCCGAGTGGCTC
>JANOFD010000281.1:0-9033 GCA_031413455.1 Rhodobiaceae bacterium | reverse complement strand
CGCTGGCGCGCGTCTGCGTTTCGAACAGGTGTCCGCCAAATGGCCCAACGATGCGGACGCGATGGCGGCACTGGGTTACATTGCCCGGCGGCAAGGGAGATGGGACCAGGCACGGGATTATTTGCAGCGGGCAGCTGAACTTGATCCATTGTCCCAGCAAGCGCGTCTCGATGTGCCCTCAACCCTTTTCTCCATGCGTGATTTTGCGGGAGCACGACGTAGCGTAGACGCTGCGCTGAATATCTGGCCCGACGCAGCCCAGCTTGTTGGCATCAAGGCTCTGATCCTTCAGGCGCTTGGCGAGTTGGACCAAGCAAAAGACGTGCTCAATGGTGTTCAACCGGGAGCGGAAGATTCTGACGCAATCGATGCGATTTATTACCAGGCGGTCTACACGCGTCATTATGCAGGAGCGATAAACACCCTGGAGGCGCTGCTTGCGCAAGACAAGGCAACGGGATCACCCGTGGTCCTGGTTGGTGCGCTCTATCTCTATCTTGGCGACTTGAAGCGCCTGGCGGGCGACGCAACGGGCGCGAAGGCCTACTACAACCTCGTTCGCGATGAATTTTTGCCAGAGTTGAAGCGGCAGCCAGGAAACGCCCTGATGGTGAACATCTTGGCGCTTTCGTATGCCGGTCTGGGCGAGCGTGAATCAGCCATGAAATATGTTGACCAGCTCGTTCGTCTGGTACCCGTTACGACAGATGCGCTTGACGGGGCAACCTGGGAAAGAACGCGGGCGCAGATCTGGGCCCGGTTCGGTGAGCGGGAGCGCGCGATCCCGGCCATCGCACGCCTGCTGAAACTGCCCGCGGGTGTTTTGACGCCCGCCATCCTGCGCCTTGATCCCGACTTCGACAAACTGCGCGGCGACAAGCGGTTTGAGGCGTTGCTGGTGGAGGATAGCGAGCCTTGAACGTCAGGCTGGGGCGTACTATCTTATCTTGGTCGGGGATGCGGCAGGCTCCCGGCATATCCAAAGATGGGCATCCATCCAAGCTCTGCCTCGTTTGATACGAGGAGCTTGTTATGCCTAGAATTTCTTATCAACTTCGCGAATTGTTCGGCGAGCGTCGTCCTACGAAATGGGTAACGCGCGAGCGGCCGAAGATTGACCGCATTGCCTGTCCGTGGCTGATCTTGCGCTTCATCGATCCGACGGCCGAGTTCTTGTATGTGCCGGGGCCGGAGGTGTTTGCGACGGCTGCGCGTGAGGGCGCGGTTGCCTATGATATTCCCGGCGCGCCGTTTGAACACAATGGTCCCTATTGTTCTTTCGATGCGTTTGTCGAACGGTTCGGGTTGACGGCGCCGGGGCTTGACCGGTTGGCGATGATCGTACGCGGGGCAGATACGAGCAGGCTTGACCTGACGCCGCAATCGCCTGGGCTTTATGCGTTGTCGCTGGGTTTGTCGCGCATGTATGCAGACGATCATGAGATGTTGCGGGCGGGGCTTGTGATGTACGATGCGTTTTATGCCTGGATTCTGGACGCTCAACACGAGACACATGCGTGGCCACCGAAAGTCGCCTGACTTCCATCCCCAGCTTTAGCGAAGCCGCGCGGCTTTGGGCCTATATCGGCTGCATCAATTTCGGCGGGCCCGCGGGCCAGATCGCGATGATGCACCGGTTGCTGGTCGACGAGAAAAAGTGGATCTCGGACGCGCGGTATTTTCATGCGCTGAACTATTGCATGCTGCTGCCCGGGCCGGAGGCGCAGCAACTTGCGACTTATGTCGGCTGGCTGATGCATGGGGTGAAGGGCGGGTTGGTAGCTGGGCTGCTGTTCATTGTACCCGGTGCGTTGGTGATGCTGGGGCTCAGTATTCTGTATGTGAATTTTTCAGACCTGACTGTGGTGTCGGCAATATTCTACGGCATCAAGGCGGCGGTGCTGGCGATTGTTATCGAGGCGATTTTCCGGATCGGCAAGCGGGCGTTCACCGGGCCCGCGATGATCTGGATTGCGGCGGGTGCGTTTGCGGCATTGTTTTTCTTCGCGGCGCCCTTCCCGCTTGTGGTGTTGGCGGCGGCGTTGATCGGGTTTTTCGGTATGAAATATGCGCCGGAGCAGTTTCGCTCTTCCGGGCATGCGGCGAAGAGTGGGGTTTCCGGGGGCGGGTTTGCCGTCGATGACGCCTTCGCGCGCGGCGAGCTGGCGCACACGAAGACGACGCGCGGGCGGACGCTGCTGACGATTGCCATTTGGGGCGTGATCTGGCTGTTGCCGGTGTTGGTGTTGGCGGCATGGCTTGGCGGGGACAGTGTGTTTACGAAGCTCGCGGTGTTCTTCAGCACAATGTCGGTGGTGACATTCGGCGGCGCCTATGCGGTTCTGGCCTATGTGGCGCAGGAGGCGGTAGCGACCTATCAATGGCTGAGCGCTGCGGAGATGCTCGACGGGCTGGCGCTGGCTGAGACGACGCCGGGGCCGCTGATCCTGGTACTGCAGCATGTGGGCTTTCTGGCAGCGTTCCGGCAGGCGGGGGTCGATCCGCTGTGGGCCGGCGTGTTGGGCGCTATGGTGACACTGTGGGTGACGTTCGCGCCTTCGTTCCTGTGGATCTTTGCCGGCGCACCCTATGCCGAGCGCGTGCGGGAAAATCGGGCGCTGTCGGCAGCGCTGGCTGCGATTACGGCGGCTGTGGTTGGCGTGATCTTGAACCTCGCGATCTGGTTTGCGCTGCACGTGCTGTTTGGGAAGGTGGATGTCGTGACGTTCGGGCCGCTGCAGGTGCATGTGCCGGACGTGGCGACGCTTGATGTTGCAGCACTTGGATTGGCGCTGGTTGCGGCTGTTGCGCTCATCCGGTTCAAGATGCCGGTGCTGGCGCTGCTCGGACTTTGCGCGGCGCTCGGGCTTGTGGTGCGGTTGGTTGCGATTTAGAAAGTAGATTTACCACTAAGGCACAAAGCACTCGAAGCAGTCACAAAGAATTTTTCCTTCGTGATTTCTTTGTGTGCTTTGTGCCTTAGTGGTGAATCTGTTTTTTTAGCGTCGCCAACGATGGATCAATCGCCAAAGACCGCCAACGGCGAGAATCCCGCCCATTGAGATCAATGCGAAGTTGATCCACATGCGGCCACCGGAGCGGTCGTAATAGCGCGACAGCCTCGTCGGCCCCGACCCCGCCCGCCTTCAGCAAAGCGAACGCGAGCAGAGGGCGTCGAAGCGGTTTACATGAGTGGTGGGACGGAGATGGAATTGCGAGGCGACTATTCGCTAACCTATTGGAATTAGGTAATCGGTCCTCTATTCTGGTGAGCAGACTTTCGGACAATCGTTTGAACCGGTGCTGCCGGCGACTCCAGACTCGCTTCTTGCATCTTTTCACGCAGCCGCCTGCGGAACTGTGAAGACCTAATTGTTACGCGCTTTGAGTTTAGCACTTCTAAGTCTGTGTGGTTTGGAATTCCTAAAAACTGCTCGGCTATTGAGTACAGTACGAGGTTATTCCGATCAGCAAATTCTCTCGCCGTTCGGGAGAAACCATGCAGCGCCACTAACCAAACTTCGTCGCAATTTTGAAATTGCGCCCTCGTTCCCACCAATTCCCTGAGAGTGCCGACTCCCACGCTGCCACTGTAAGCCTTACATTGCACCAGAATCTGCGCTGCCTCTTACTCATGAACAGGTCTACACCGCCGTCACCAGACCGCGGTGTCATTTCGACTGAGAATTCCTGCATAGAAAATACATCTGCGACAGCCCTTTCAAAGCCAACGCCGCTAAGCGCCTTCCACCAAGATAGATTGCGTAGTCCTTCATTGTAGCGCTCGGTGGAGTATTTTCTAACACGCCTTTTTGCCTCGACCACTTCATCGAATCTTCTTTTTTCAAAACCGTACCAAGAGAATGCAAACGAAACTATCCCAAGCAAAATACTCAATAACGACAATTTCCAGAACTCTCCCCAGGTAAACAGTAGAGTTGCAAATGGGGCATATATAACTAGTCCGATCCCAATTTTGTGAAGCAAGTTGTCTGAAATATATTCCTTCTCCTCGCACGCAAAAGACTCCGACGGCGAAATATCGATTCTGCTTTCTAGAGGTGCGGCAGGATCCAGAACCTTGGGTGGCCTGTGCCGAACATCCCATTTTCGAACGAACCGATATATGACACCGTGTGCTTCTCTCTCGATCTCGAGCTCCACACGCAAATTTGTGTCTTTGAAATCGAACTCTCTGCGCAACCGGTGCGGACCTTTCTGTGCGAAAGAAAGTCTCGATTAATTGGGATGTATCTGTCGTCATTCATTGGGCCTGCAAATAATCGCGAAGTCCGAGCACAAGCCAAGACCGGAAATACCCGCAAGCTGCGTTTCGAATACTCAGATCGAAACTGCCATAGTATGTCCCGATTTGGGATGTCATTCACCGTTTAAAGGCTTTAACAATATGCCAAATTGCGGCAGCATGATGGCCGACGCCGGTGGCGAGACGAAGATTGCCTGCGAGCCTGAGCGTAGGTGTTTGCAACAAGGGGTGTGGTGATTATGGCGAAGTGGAGCGAGCGTCCTAAGCGGGACCGGTGGGTGATTGTTGGTGCGTTCATCGGCATGGCGATTGCTGCGGTCGTCGCGTTCAACTTTGCCTATGAGTCGAGTACCATTGTGCGTTACTTCATTATGTCGGCAGGACTTTTGCTCGGCGGCGGAGCAGGTGCTTTAGCGGCGCGGCTGAACAACCGGCCGCCTACGCCCTGACGGCGGCGTCCACTTCAAGCCCGCCAGCGGCGGATGAGGCGGCATGTTATGGCGGTTACAATCAATAAACCCAACGCGAGCAGCGTCAGATTGAGCCACATCCAGCCACCGGGACGGCCGAGGGTGCGCGACGACCATGTGGGCCCCGCCTCGCCCGCCTTTGGCAAAGCGAAAGCGACGAAACTATCGCCGGGCGCGATGCCTGCGTCCGCGCGACCGCCTGCCGCGATCACGACGAACTGGCGCCCTTGCCATTCATAAGTCATGGGCGTTGCCATGCCTGCAGCCGGCAGTCGCCCTTGCCAGAGTTCTGCGCCCGACTTGGCATCGAAGGCGCGCAGATACTTGTCCAATGTCGCGCCGATGAAGACCAGCCCGCCTGCGGTTACGAGCGAACCGCTGAACCCCGGCGTGCCCCATTTGAAGGCGATGCCGAGCGGGGCCAGATCTTCGGTGGTGCCCAGTGTTTGTTCCCACAGCACTTTGCCGCTCTTCAGATCAACCGCCGCCAACAGGCCCCAGGGTGGCGGATTGCAGGGCAACCCCAAAGGTGAAAGCACGACCTCGCGGATCATTCCATAGGGCGCGCCGCGCTGCGGTGACACTTCTTTGTCGGGAAATTTCTCGTCGAGTTCATTGAACTTCGCCGAGGGAAACAGTGTGATGCGATGCACGGCACGCGAGGTGTTGGCGTACAGAATCTGATTCACCGGGTCGATCGTAATGCCGCCCCAATTGACACCACCGCCTGTGAACGGAAACATCAAAGTGCCTTGCTCCGACGGTGGCGTGTAGAGCCCTTCGCTGCGCGCGCTGGCGAGCGCGTCGCGGCAAGCGCTGCGGTCCCAAGGTGTCACCCCGAAGGCGTCGTCTGCCGCAATTTTCTGCGGTGCGAGCGGTGGAATGTGTGTGGGAAACGGTTGCGTCGGCGACAACGCTTCGCCTGACACGCCGCTTTGCGGGACGGGGCGCTCTTCCACGGGAAACACCGGCACGCCCGTGTCGCGGTCGAGCACGAAGACGAGGCCCTGCTTGGTGGGCTGGATCACAACGTCGTGCGGCTTGCCTTCGACGTCGATGGTAGCCAGCGTCGGTTGGGCCGGATTGTCGTAGTCCCACACGTCGTGGTGCACGGTTTGAAACGCCCAGACGAGTTCGCCGGTCTCTGCCTTCAGCGACACGACGGAGTTCGCATGCTTGTTGTCGCCTGGCCGCAAGCCGCCGAAGAAGTCGGGGCTCGGCGAGGATGTCGGCAAGAACACGAGCCCGCGTTTCTCGTCAACCGACATCGGCGCCCACACGTTGGCGTGACCGACACTTTTGTATCCTTCGCCCCAAGTCGCTGTTGCCGGATCCTTGGGGTCGCGCGGCACCGGATCCCACGACCATTTGGGCGCGCCGGTGCGCACGTCAAAAGCGCGGACCGTCCCGCGCGGCGCCGCTACGCGCGCGTTGTCTCCGATTGCCGAGCCGACGATGACAACATCGCCGATGACAACGGGCGCCGAGGTGATTTGGAATTCGCCGGGCCATTCGAGTTCAATGCCGATCTCGACCCTCACCTCACCACTTGTTCCGAAATCGGCACAGGGTTTTCCGGTGTAAAGATCAAGCGCCATGATACGCCCGTCACTGGTTGCGGCGAGCACGCGCGAGGGACAAACGATCGCGGAAAGCTGGTCGCCCTCATATTTCCAGGCAGCCACTCCTCTGCAGTTGAATCCGTTGGCAGGCCCGACCTTGTTGGTTGGAATTTGGGGATCGTAACGCCACAGCTCTTTGCCGGTTGCCGGGTCGAGCGCGATCACTTCGTTGAACGAAGAACACATGAGTAGTTTGCCGCCAATCAGGATCGGCGTTACCTGCAGCTTGGTGCGCCGCATTGTCTTGGCGTCACGCTTTGCCAAATCGCCGGTTGTGTACGTCCAGACCGGAATCAGATTGTCGATGTTCCGGGGTGTGATCTGCGCGGCAGCGCTGTAGCGCGTTCCGCCTTCATCGCCGCCGTAGTGCGGCCAGGCCGACTCTGCCTGCGCCGTAGAAAATAGCACTGCAATTAGAAACAGACCGGCGATTGCGCGCAGCATTGTTCCACCCCGCCCCTTGGCAACTGTGGAACAATATCGCGCGTGAGCGCGCCTGTCATTAGCACTATGTATTTAAGTTCCGGACTGAACCTGCTCGACCGCAGTGGCCATCAAGTCTTCCATTTCGCGGCGGATTTGGTGGTCGGAGATGGCGACGCTTTTGGCATCGAAGTCTTTGCGGATTTTGCGGAAGACGTCGTCATCGCCTGCTTCTTCGAAGTCTGATTTCACAACTTCTTTTGCGTATTCGGCGGCGGCGTCTCCGGTAATCCCCATTTTGTCTGCGGCCCACAGCCCCAGCAGTTTGTTGCGCCGGGCGGTGGCTTTGAACTTCAGGTCCTGATCATGGGCGAATTTGCTCTCATAACCTTCGCGGCGCTTATCAAAACCGGACATGGGGTGGATAACTCCTATCAATGTGCCGCAGGCTCTATCTCAATGATCCCAGTGCTGGCAAGGGCCGCGCATTGTAACGCCTCTTAGCCTTGCGCTAGTGTCTATCGGCATTTGTGCGCACGAACCATGGATTACCATATGAAAAGCCGCAAGCTTGTTTACGAGGGCAAGTCCAAGATCCTTTACGAGGGTCCGGAGCCCGGCACGCTGGTTCAGTATTTCAAGGACGATACCACCGCGTTGGACGCGACCAAGAAAGCCGTGCTCGAGGGCAAGGGGGTGCTTAACAACAGGATATCCGAATATTTGATGACGAAGCTTACAGATATCGGTGTCCCCAATCATTTCATGCGGCGCTTGAATATGCGCGAGCAATTGATCCGCGAGGTTGAAATCATTCCACTTGAAGTTGTGGTTCGAAATATAGCCGCCGGATCGTTGTCGAAGCGATTAGGGATCGAAGAGGGAACGACTCTCCCGCGATCAATCATCGAGTTCTTCCTCAAAGACGACAAGTTGCATGACCCGATGGTAACGGAAGAGCATATCACCGCATTTCAGTGGGCGGCACCGCAAGAGATTGACGAGATGGTCGCCTCGGCGATTCGAATCAACGACTTCTTGTCTGGGTTGTTCCTGGGACTCGGCATCCGGCTTGTCGATGTGAAATTGGAATTCGGAAGGCTCTGGGAAAACGATATGATGCGTGTCATTCTCGCTGACGAGATCAGCCCGGACTCGATGCGTCTGTGGGACGTTCGAACGAACGAGAAAATGGACAAGGATCGTTTCCGGAAAGATCTCGGTGGTGTGATGGAAGCCTACAGTGAAGTGGCCAAACGTTTGGGCATTTTGAACGAACTGCAAAACAACGAACGCAAAGGACCGGTTCTCGTCAAATGAAAGCGCGCGTGACAGTGATGTTGAAGTCTGGCGTGCTCGATCCGCAAGGCAAGGCGATCGGGCAGGCTTTGGGCCGCCTGGGGTTCTCAGGCGTTGGTGATGTCCGTCAAGGAAAAGTGATCGAACTTGATATTGACGAGACAGAGCAGACACGGGCTCGTGCGCGACTGTCTGAGATGTGTGAAAAACTTTTAGCCAATACGGTGATCGAAAACTACGCGATTGAATTGCAGTGACAGACTGAAACACGACAATCCAATAATCTGGTGAAAATTGGGGATCTCAAATGACACGCTTTTTCTCCCTCGTTAGCGTGACGTGCCTTGCCTTGTTGGTTGCGCCATTGACTGCCTCCACTGTTGCCGCCGCCCCTGTTGCGGTCGGCGAGATGGATGCACGGATGGCGGCGGCCATGGATTTGCTTGATGCCATGGGCGGGCGTGCCGCCGTGACGTCTCAGATCGCCCGCGTTATTCCGGCGCAGATGCAGGAATTGCAGGCGCAATTTCCCCGCATGACGTCCGACATGCGGCTTGCCATTGAAACTTCGATGCGCGTCGAGATGACGAAGGGTGTCAACCAGCTGCTCAATCAGATGGCCGGCGCCTGGGCGCAGCGATTCAGTGCCAAGGACCTGCGCGAGATCGCGGCTTTTCACCGCTCGCCGCCGGGACGACGCCTGCGGGCTGAGCAGGCCGAATTGCAACGAGAGATCTCCGAGATCGGGCGCAATTGGGGCGTGGAAATCGGAAGGCGCATTCAGGAGCGGCTGAAAGAGCAAATCGCTAAGCCGCCTGCTTTGACGAGTTAAGCAATGGCATCGCCATCAATCACGCGCGACGCGAAGTAGCAGCCACACCACCCTCGCCTTTCTTGGCTTGAGCAGCTATCTGTTGCGTGCCAACGCGCAGGAGATTCTTGTCTTGAAAGC
>JANOFD010000280.1:0-1454 GCA_031413455.1 Rhodobiaceae bacterium | reverse complement strand
GGCAGGAAAAAGAAAAACGTCATCTGCATGGCTTGCAACTGATTGGCAGCAATCGTTGAAATTGTGAACCCCACTGCCAAGTTGGCGGCAATGAACACCGCCAATCCGACAGAGAGGTCGAAATACGATCCCAGCATCGGCACGTCGAACAGCACCCGTGAGGCGATCAGCACCACCGTCACCTGCAGATACCCAACCACGATGTACGGCGCAATTTTTCCAGCCATCACCTCGAACGGTTGCAACGGCATCGCCAGCAGGTTTTCCATGGTCCCGCGCTCCACCTCGCGCGTCACCGCCAGCGCCGTGATCAGCACCATGGTCATGGTCAGGATCACGCCGATCAGCCCGGGCACCACATTGAAGGCGGAGATGCCTTCAGGATTGTAACGCCGGTGCACGATCACTTCGAAGGGGGCAGGGGTTGCTCGCAGCGTTGAGAGGGCGCCTGCAAGATCGTGATTGAAGGCAAAACCCGGCAGCTGTAACACCGCCGACATTGCATTTGCCGCCGCGGCCGGATCGCTGGCATCGGCTTCGATCAAAATACTGGGACGATCACCGCGCGCCAACTCGCGCGAGAACGATGGCGGGACGGTGACAACAAACGCAACTCTGCCGTCGGCCAAAAGCGCCTCTCCGTCTTTTTCGCCTTTCACCAGATGTTCAACCCGAAAATACCCTGTGTTTTCCAGCGCCCGCACCAGCGTGCGCGAATAGATGCTCGGGTCCTGGATATTGACGGCCGTGGGCAAGTGCTTCGGATCATTGTTGATCGCGTAGCCAAACAAAATAAGCTGCATCACCGGGATACCCAGGATCATGCCAAAGGTCAGACGGTCGCGCCGCATTTGAATGAGTTCTTTGAGGAACACGGCGACAATGCGGGCGAACGATACATCGACCATCGCGCTCATCCTGTCAGCCGCGCGCGATAGGGCGCCATCAGTTGAATGAACACATCTTCAAGGCTGGGCGAGGACTTCTCCCACACAAATTCAGGCCGCTGCCGCAAGGGTGCGATCCCTGCCTCAAGCAAAGCAGCATCAGCGCCACTCACATGCAACGTGACCCCGAATACCGACACCTGATCCACGCCTGGCACGCCCCCAAGTTCAGCCGCCAGCCCCTTCACATCCGCGCCGCTAACGATCCACGTATGCAGGTTTGATTTGGCGACGACTTCCGAGACGGTACCGCGCGCCAGAATCGTGCCATACGCCAAATAGACAATGCGGTCGCAGCGCTCGGCCTCGTCCATATAATGCGTGGAGACGAGCACTGTCATGCCCTGCGCCGCCAGCTGATGGATCTCATCCCAAAAATCCCGCCGCGCCTGCGGATCGACGCCCGCCGTCGGTTCGTCCAGCAACAGCAATTGCGGCCGGTGCAGAATACAGGCCGCCAGCGCCAGCCTTTGCTTCCAGCCGCCCGATAAAGTGCCGGCCAATTGC
>JANOFD010000279.1:0-1591 GCA_031413455.1 Rhodobiaceae bacterium | reverse complement strand
CATATTCCAGGCGGCGAAGTTCGGCACCGAAATGCAGTATCAGCATTTGGTGTTCGAGGAGTTTGCGCGCAAGGTTCAGCCTGAAGTCAACGTGTTCGCGGGCTACAACGTGCAGATCGATCCGTCGATTGTGGCGGAGTTTGCGCACACGGTCTATCGTTTCGGCCATTCCATGCTGAACGAGACGGTTGACCGCTATGACCCGAACTTCAATGTAGTGGGCGACGGCGGGATTGCTCCCGGCAATCAGCAGATCGGATTGATCGCGGCGTTCCTCAACCCGCTGGAGTTCCTGGCTAGCGGACCAACCCAGGCCGAAGCCGCCGGTGCCATCATTCGCGGTATGACACGACAGGTCGGCAACGAGATCGACGAGTTTGTTACTGAGGCTTTGCGCAACAATCTGGTGGGCTTGCCGCTCGACCTCGCCGCGATCAACATCGCTCGCGGCCGTGATACCGGAATTCCGACCTTGAATGCCGCGCGTCGCGACTTTTACGCGGCGACCAATGATGCGCAGCTCAAGCCTTATGAGAGCTGGGTGGAATTTGCGCAACACGCCAAACACCCGCTGTCGGTCGTCAATTTCATGGCGGCTTACGGCACACACATCGACATCACGAGCGCCCTCACCTCTGCCGCTAAACGGGCAGCTGCGCTGAACATCGTGACTAACGCCGGGACCAATCAAGACTATTTTGACTTCTTGAACAGTGCCGGCGTTCACAACGACGGATTGGTCGGCTTTACTTCAACAGGCGTGGATGCCATCGATTTCTGGATTGGTGGTCTGGCCGAAGCGCAGAGTCCGTTTGGCGGCTTGCTGGGTTCGAGCTTCAATTTCATTTTTGAAACGCAGATGGAAGCGCTGCAGAACGGTGACAGGTTCTATTACTTGAGCCGCCTTGCCGGTCTCAATCTGCTCACCGAAATGGAGAACAACTCGTTTGCCCAGATGGTGATGAAAAACACCGACGCGACCCATCTTCCCGGCGACGTGTTTTCGACGCCGAACTATTTCCTTGAAGTCAATCAATTGCTACAATTCAATCTAAGCCTAGGCGGCAACGCCGACCCCACCGGAACCAACCCGTTCTTTGCTGAAGTCGTGCGCAACAACCCGGCAACGCCAGGACCTGACGCCAACTTCCTGCAGTATAACGGAGAAGACCACGTTGTGCTGGGCGGCACTGCTGGAAACGACACTCTCATCTCCGGTATCGGCGACGATACGTTGTGGGGTGACGGCGGCAACGACCGGCTTGAAGGTGGCGACGGCGCCGACAGCCTGAATGGCGGTGACGGCGACGACATCATCACCGATCTGGGCGGTGTCGATAACATCAAGGGTGGCGCGGGCAATGACGTCATCAATGCGGGTCCCGGTCTGTTCGATCTCATTCTTGCAGGCGACGGACACGACTTTGTTGTCGCCGGGCGCGATCCGAAAGAAGTATTCGGTGGCAATGGCAACGACTTTTTGCTGGCCGCCGATGCCACCACTACACTCATCGGCAATGACGGCAGTGACTGGCTGGAAGGCGGCCCCGAAGGTGATGCGCTGATCGGTGACAACGGAAATCCGTTCGAT
>JANOFD010000278.1:0-5388 GCA_031413455.1 Rhodobiaceae bacterium | reverse complement strand
CCGTGTGGGTCCCGCTGTCTGCGAAGCGGCACAAGGGCGCCGCATCGCGCACGGGATGACGGAGTTTTTTAGGTGCTTTAACAGTATGTTATCATCTTGACATCTTGACAGCAACTTACTTTGCTGTCATGATGCAGCATGACTCGAACGACCGTCACTCTCGACCCCGACGTGGAGCAATTGTTGCGCGATGCCATGCAGCGGCGGCGGCAGAGCTTCAAGGAGGCGCTGAATCAGGCCATTCGCAATGGCCTGGCGGATTTGCTGCCTGGTGAACGCGAAAGCCGGTTCAAGATTCGCGCACGACCATTGGGACCGCGCGCCGGCATCGATCCCGCGCGGCTGAATCAACTGGCTGACGAATTGGAAGTCGATGCCTTCGTAGCGCTCAGTCAAAGGCTCGCGGAAAAACCGCGCAAGCGGAAATGATTGTTCCTGACGCAAACCTGTTACTCTACGCCTACGACCAAGGCAGCCCGTTCCATGATCGGGCGCGTAACTGGTGGGTCGAGTGCCTGTCCGGACGAGAACCAATCGGTCTCACGCATCCGACGTTGTTTGCCTTCCTGCGGATCGCAACGAACTCGCGTGCCTTTGCAAATCCAATGACCCTCGACGAAGCGGCCGAACACGTACAGTCCTGGCTGAGCCGCCGCGTTTCACAAATACTCCAGCCGCCGTCAGATCACGCGACTGAGGTGATCGAACTCCTCAAGTCCGGCGGCGGCACGGCCGGAAATCTTGTGACTGACGCCCAAATTGCCGCTCTCGCCCAAACCTACCGCGCTGTGGTCCATACGGCTGATCGCGACTTCCTGCGGTTCCCTTCAATCCGCTGTCACTTTCCCTTGGACACCTGAGAAGAGGAATTGGGTCAGACACCAATTTCCGGCAGGCGGTGTCTGACCCCAATAGCCCACCAATAGCCCAGAAAGGCCCCCATCCCCTGCAGCCTGCCTTCGCAAGTGCTTCGGCAGTCGCAGGGACTTCCCCCGCAAGTGCGGAGGAAGACACCAGAGTCACGGGGGGGGCTTGACGGGGCTGTTTTGTTGTTCTATATATGTTCACTTGTGCGATTGCGTTATATTTCGCTTGGCGGGCTTTCCGTCTGGCGCTGCGACTTGACAATTGAATATGTTTTTTGAGCGAGGCTTCTCCGGGGCCATTGCCGGAGGGGCTGCGCCGGCGTTACAGTGGCCCGTGAGCATGAACCAGCACCAGACTCCGCAGCACGACCCCTGGTCCCATGCGAACTTCGACGTCAACATTCCGGGCATCGTGGTGGTGGTGGGGTTGATCGCGATTTGGCCGGTTATCAACCTGTTTGGTTTGTCGGTGACACTGGGGCTCGCGGCCACGATTTATTTTCTGGTTGCCATGTTTCTCTATGCCGTCGCCAAAGCGCTGAACTTCCGGCGTCCGGGCTGGATCAAGGTGACGCTGGGTTGCAGCATTGTTCTGGCGGCCTTGCTCGACCCGCTGGTGTTTCAGATGCAGGCCCTGCGCTTTGTTGTCGTCGACTGGATGATCCTTGCCTTTTATGTGGCGGCGCTGGCGCTCGGGCTGTGGGGGGTGCTCATGGGCTGGATGAAGGTTTTTGCCGCGGCGATTGCGGTGGCGCTGTTGATTGCGCCGTTCACACCGGCGGTGAGCGAGAACGAGAAGTGGAGCGTCGAGCTTGAAGTGCTGGACGAGAACTGTGCGCCACTGGCGCAGGCGGGGGCGCAATGTACGGCTGGCGCGATCACCAGCGTCCGCGAGGCTGCGGTTGAGGTCAACGCCTTGCTGGGGCTGACGAACGACGAGGGCAAGGCAAAGTTTGAGCTTTCGGGAAATCCGCTTTTGAAGGGGGCTGTGTGTTACGCATTGAAGGCTTCCGGGGACAGTGAGACGTCTTACCCGATGGATTCCACTTTTGTGGCCGCCCCGCTTATCAGCCATGCACGCGCGCGCATCCGGCTTTATCGCGCCGGCAAGGCGGCGGACGCGGGTGCTGCGTGTCCGGAGCGAAACTGAGAGGAGTATCTGGGTTGCATTTCGACAGTGTTTTTCAGCTGATTTTTTCCCTGCTGTTCATGGTCGTTGCTTTTACAGCGATCGCCTTCGTAGTTTCCATCATCGCCCTTCCCTTCTCCGCGTTGGGCAAGTTCGCGCAGTCATTGATCGAGCGTATGCGGACGCAACAGTATGCGCAGCAGGCGGCGCAAACGAAGATCGACGCGCGGCTGGAGCGGCTGTTCCCGCGCAGCAGGGCGCCGATGCCTGACTGGGTTGAAATTCGGGCCGAGGTGACGGCGGGTAGCGCGGGGCTGGTCGAATTGTGGACCGACTATCAGCGCGCCGGCCGGGGCTCGTACTCGCAGGCGGCGTTTGGCGAACACTACGAGGCGTGGCGGCGCGATGCGATGGCGCAGCTTGCGGCACTCGATGCTCTTGAGCGGGCATGGGGCGCTGAGCGTGACGCCAGGCTGGTGACGGCGTATGCGGATGCGCTGGCGGCGTTGAAGCGAAATGGGGACACCGTGAAGTGGGTGCAGGTGCAGCTCCGGCTTGGCTCGGTTGCAGCCTTTGAGAGCGCGCTGACGGAACTGACGCCTGCGCGCAGTCCTGCCCTGTGGGTGCGGGCGCAGCACGGGCTGGGTGTGGCGGTGGGAGATCACAGCCGCGCGGCGCAGGCCTTTGGGCAGGCGCTCGCGGTGTTGCCCAAGGTCTATCAGCGTGGCGATCTTGCGAACAAATTGTCGTGGATCTGCATCAAGCTCGATCAGGCGTACGCGCTGTTGCAGGTTGGCCGGGCCGGCAATGCGCCAGCGGCTGTTGCGGCGGAACGCGCCTATGATGAGGCGCTTTCCATGTTCGAGGCCACACACGACAAGGAGCGCTTCGGGCGGGCAAAGTTGAATTTGGCAAATGCAGTGGAGACGCAGGGCGACTGCGCTACGGGGGCGGAGGCACTTGGGCATTATCAACGGGCGCGCGCCCTGTACCAAAGTGCGCTGGCATTCTGGGCCGAGCACAAGCTCTCCAAATACAAGCGCATGAGCCGCAATCTGGAACGGGTGGAGGACAAAATCCAGCGGGCATGAAATGAGACAGGACAAACAGGACAGTGTTTTTGAGACAGTGTCCTGTGTCCTGTTTGTCCTGAAAGTTCTGGCTGAGAAGAGCGATTTTTGGAGGCGAATAGGACAGGGTGCGTCGTGAATCGCCGTGAATCGTTAGTATTTTGTTAAGTTTCGGTATTTTGGACTTCTCAGTCCAGAAACGATTCGTCAGCATATGACTTATCGGCGAATCACCTTGATGCGCTGATAGGGGACCACTCTTTTGGTAAGGTGACAGGTTGCGATGAGCCGTCAAACTGCTGCTGCTGCTGCTGTGCAGCTTACTCCATCCCAGTTGCTTTCGGCGCGGGCGCGCACTTTGGAAGCGGCTGGCGAAATGTTCCGCACCCATGGCTATGACGTGGCGATGGAGGTGATTGCTGCGGCGGCCAACGTGTCGAAGCAGACGCTGTATAATCAGTTCGGCAGCAAGGAAGATCTCTTCAAGGCGATGATCGCGGACCGCGCGGCGGTGATGCGGGCACCATTGAATGCCTCGTCACTGGAGCGTCATCCGCGCGACATGCTGACCGATGTCGCCCGGCAATATTACACGCATGCCTGCGGCGAACATGAGGTCGGCTATTACCGGATGATGATCGGGGCGAGCCAGCAATTCCCCGACATCGGCCGGGCCTACTATGAGGCCGGTCCGAAGCAGATGCTCGAGGCACTGGCGTTGTGGATGGCGCGCGAGGAGCGGCTTGGGCGGCTGGATACGGGTGGCGATCCGCAGATGGTGGCGGAGCATTTCCTGTCGCTGATCACCGGACATATCGAGGCCCGCGGACTGCTTGGATTGTGGTGCGAGATGGCGCCTGCCGAGATCGAGCGGCGGGCCCGGTTCTGTGCCGATGTTTTCATGCGCGCCTTTGGGCCGCAGCGGTTGATGGTATAAGCGCTTAACAAGCGGCCGCAAAATCAATAAGTCTGCCGCGCATGAGCAAGTTCGGCAGACACCTTCGCCCGCTTTGGCATCTTGACGCCGACGGGATATTTCTCAATCACGGATCGTTTGGCGCCTGCCCGATCGAAGTGCTGGCAGCGCAGTCGCGCTGGCGCGAGACGATGGAGCGCCAGCCGGACCGGTTTTTCAGGCACGCGGTTTCGCCGCTCAATCCCACCAACATGTTGCGGCAAGCGGCTGATCGACTGGCGGGGTTCATGGGAACGGCGGGCTCGCGCGTTGCCTTCGTCCCCAATCCGACGGAGGCGGTGAATACAGTGCTGAGCGCTTTGACGCTGAAAAGCGGTGATGAAATTCTGGTGCTCGATTGCGTTTACAACGCGGTACGCCTGGGCGTTGAAGAAAAGTGCCGCCGGAGCGGCGCGCGTATGGTGACGGTTTCGTTGCCGCTGCCATTGCAGGCCAATGATGTCGTGGGGCGCATTGCCGATGCTGCGGGTCCGAATACGCGGCTGGCGATTGTTGATCACATCGCCTCGGCGACCGCGATTGTCTTTCCGGTGGCTGAGATCGTCAAGGCTTTACAGGCTAGGGGCGTGAAGGTGTTGATCGACGGCGCGCATGCTTTGGGGCAGCTCGATCTCGATTTGGAAGCCATCGGCGCCGACTGGTACACGGCGACGGCGCATAAGTGGTTTTACTCGCCGAAGGGCTCGGCGTTTCTTTGGGCGCGCAATCCGGATGATGTACGCTTGCGGCCCCTGTCGGTCAGCCACTACTACGACGATCCGTTTCCACTGTGTTTCGACTATGCCGACAAATGTCCCGTCTGGGAGCTGCACCGTATTTATTCGGATGCGCCGACCCAGGCCTGGGTACAGGAAGGGTGTCGGACGGCGGGCATCGGCTGTCTTGACTGCAAGAAAAAACTCACAGACAGGGTGGTTGCGGAGATTTCAATTATCCGGCAGCGTGCCGGGCAGTACGAGGAAGATCCCGCCCTCGTTCGCAAGATTGTCGCCGAGGGCTGCGAGAAGGCCCGCGTCCTGGCCCGGCAGACGCTGGAAGAAGTGCATGAGGCCATCGGCATGAATTATCGTTGACGCTTCATGAAACCTGAATTGACGCTTGTCCCGGATACCGGCAGCGATTGCTTTTTTTGAAGTTTAGCGTTTTGCTCTTTCAAATCGGCCAATTTAGTTTCCAAAAAAGAAATAACGTCTTCGGTTTTATAACTCATATTAGAAACCATTTCTTCATAGGTTCCTTCTAAATCGTGTTTTGATCCCTCAAACTTTTTTATCAATTGCTGCGTTACATCTTCAAATTTATGTTTAAAATTGTCTTTTACATCATCATAACCATCTTTAATTTTTT
>JANOFD010000277.1:0-1417 GCA_031413455.1 Rhodobiaceae bacterium | reverse complement strand
GCCGGCGCAGCACGGCTACGACGAGAGCGACGGCGACACGGGCAATCGCGACGCGGACAAGTTCGTGGACCCAAACCCGGTGGACATTTTCGGCATGGGCGAGCGCGCCGCGGCGTTCATGGAAAAGAGCGCGAAGGTGGTCGGGGGTACCGTCGTCGCCGCCGCCGTCAAGGCCGCTGTCGTCGGTTTCGCCGACGTCGTCATCGTTGCCGCCGCCCTGGTCGGGGGTACCGTCGTCGCCGCCGCCGTCAGTGCCGCTGTCACCGGTTTCGCCGACGTCGTCATCGTTGGCGCCGCCCTGGTCGGGGGTGCCGTCGTCGCCGGCGCCGTCAGTGCCACTGTCGTCGGTTTCCGGAACATCGCCGGGGGCGTTGTCGCCGGAACCCTGGTCGGGTGTGCCGTCGTCGTTAGGACTGCTGTCGGGCGTGCAGTCTGTGGTGGATGGGGTGGTGGTCGCGCAGTCGTCATTCGACGAACTGTCGTTTGATGATTGAGCCGAGGCCTGGGCCAAAAAGGCTGCGGTTGCAAACACGATTGCCAACGTCGAGGCGCTGGCAAACAAAAGGGTGGTTCGTTTCATTGTGTAAGATTGTCTCCGGAGGAACTGGAACGCTCAAGGATGAATTAGATCACCATCTGACTCGCTGTAAAGTGCACGGCGAATTCCAAGCGCATGCGAATAGAACCGCGCGTGTGGTGTGAAAGCCTCAGGCCGCAGCGTTGTGAACAACATCTTGCGCGCGATTGGCAGGATTTGCAGAAGCGGTGCAAAGTTTTGGGGACGCCAAGCAAAAATTCCAGCGGATTTTATTTTTTATGGGAATAAGATTTGCTGCATTTTGCAACGGTTTCCAATCGAATTGACCTACGTCAATCGGTAACCTTTTGTTAATGATTTGAGATCCATACGGCAGATTGGACTGGCGCCGTGCGATTGAACACACGGCGCCGGATTTGCGGGGCGCTTACTGCCCTGAAACGATGCGCCAGGTTCCGTCTGATTGACGGCAGGCCAAGCCAGTCGCTGTTTCCGGACGACCGTCGATATAGACTTGCTGGGTGAATTCGCGGCAGGGGCCGGAATGGTCTTCGTAGCCGTCCTCGTAATATTCACCGGCCTGCACATAGCCATGATTGTTCGAGTACGGATTGTTCCAGTTGTATTGCTCGCCTTCGTCGGGGTCGTTGAAGCTGTCGTAGTAGGCGTTGTTGTAGTAATAGGCGTCGTGGCGTTTGTCTTTGCTGGCGTCTTTGGCAATGGCGTTGCCGGCGATGCCACCCAGAATGACGCCGCCGATCGTGGCCGCCGTTCTGCCGCTGCCCCTGCCGAACTGATTACCGATGATGCCACCGACGATGGCGCCTACACCTGTGCCCACGGCGACATCGGTTTCGCAGCTGCTTTGGTTGTTATAGG
>JANOFD010000276.1:0-8432 GCA_031413455.1 Rhodobiaceae bacterium | reverse complement strand
GTTGCGTGGCCGTGATGATGTGGATGCCGGCGGCGCGGGCCATCTGGGCCAGGCGCTGGACGGCGGCCTCGATGTCTTTGCCCGCGACCATCATCAGGTCTGCCATTTCGTCGACGATGACGACGATAAAGGGCATGTGGTCGAGGGGCAATGTTTCTTCTTCGTACAAGGGCTCGCCGGTTTGGCTGTCGAAACCGGTTTGTACGGTGCGCTTGAGAATCTCGCCCTTGGATTTTGCGCGTACGATGCGTTCGTTATAGCCCTTGATGTTGCGAACGCCGACTTTGGACATGCGGCGGTAGCGGTCTTCCATTTCGCGGACGGTCCATTTCAACGCGACGATGGCTTTCTTGGGATCGGTGACGACGGGCGACAAGAGGTGAGGAATGCCGTCATAGGTCGACAGTTCCAACATCTTCGGATCGATCATGATCAGTTTGCACTGCGACGGTGACATGCGATAGAGCAGCGACAGGATCATGGTGTTGATCGCGACCGATTTGCCCGAACCGGTGGTGCCTGCGATCAACAGATGCGGCATGCGGGTGAGGTCGGCGACGACGGGTTCGCCGCCGATATTCTTGCCCAGAGCCAACATCAATTCGAGGTCCGAGCTTTCGTATTCCTGGGTCGAGAGAATGTCGCGCAGCATCACTTTTTCGCGGCGCTGATTGGGCAGTTCAATACCGATGACGTTGCGACCGGGCACTGCGGCGACGCGGGCCGAGACGGCGCTCATCGAGCGGGCGATATCGTCAGCGAGTGAAATGACGCGGCTTGAGCGGATGCCGGCGGCGGGTTCGAATTCGTACAACGTGACGACGGGGCCTGGGCGGACTTGCGTGATTTGTCCGCGGACGCCGAAATCGGCGAGCACACTTTCCAGCATGCGGGCATTCTGGGCCAGGGTTTCGTCGGATTCTTTGGCGCCCTGGATGCCTTTGCTTTTCTCAAGCAGGTTGAGCGGCGGCAGCTGATACTCCGATTGCTTCTCAAGCTTGAGCGAAGGTTGGGATTCGCGCGTCTCACGCCTGCCCGGTTTGACGGGATTTGAGCGCAACACGCGAGGTTCGCTGCGAAAGGGATATGACTCTGGGGGTGTTTCGAGAGGTGGTTCGTCGTCGTAGTCGCTGGCAATGCGTGGCTCCTGCCGCGCAATGCGGGGAGCAGGACTGAGTGATTTTCTAAATACGCGGCGCGCGGCCATGGTCCCGCGTTGAAGAATTTGCCTGAGGCTGTCCCACGGCAGAGTGGGCAGTTGTAGGCGCAGCGGGTTGATGCCTATCGACCAGATGAACAGCGTCACGCCCACGAGGCCGGCAAGAATTCCTGCAAACGCTGAGGGTGTAGGGATGCCAAAGGATTCAAGGACGGAGGCAAAGCCTGCGAGCATTGTTTGGCCGATTACGCCACCGAGGCTTGCCTGAGGATCGGTTGAAAACAGCGCGGGGGCGAGACCGGCAAACATCGCGATGGCGGCAATTGATATCGTCCAGGCCATAATCCGCCACGGCAGGCGCAGGCTAACGCGTCCATCGACAAGCCAAATACCCCACAGCAGCGGGGGCACTGCGATGATCCAGCCGGCAATGCCGATGCTTTGAGACAGCACGTCGGCAATGTTGGCACCCCACAGGCCGAGAGCATTTTGGGCGGCGGCAGCGCTGGCGTTGTTCCAACTCGGGTCGCTTTGGGATTGCGTGGCGAAAGCGAAGATGGTTCCAAGCGCCACTACGATCAGGGTCAGCCCAAGGGCGCGGACTGCCAATCGTTTCGCCGTGATGAAAATGGCGTCGCGCCATCCGGTCCATTCTTCGGGCACCAGAGGCAAACGCTCGACGGGCGCGAAAGGACGCGACACGGATTGGAATTGATTCATCGAGACACCCGCTTCACAAGATGCGCGCAAGCCTATCAAGTGCCTCAGATGTCGTTGCGAAGTCGTTAACTAAGGCCACGCGAATGAAGGGTTTTCCGGGATTTCCGTCAGCAATATTTCTTGCGAGATACTCTCCCGGCAAAACTTTGATTCCGCCTTCCTGCCAGAGTCTGGTTGCAGCGCTCACGCCGTCGCCTACGTCGAGCCACAAAAAAAAGCCGCCATCGGGTACGCGAAAGCCAAACCGGTTGGAGAGTTTGTTCCTGGCGAGCTCAAATTTTGCGGCGTAGAGGGCGCGGTTTTCTTCGACGTGTATCTCATCGCTCCAGGCGGCCGTCGAAACTGCCGCGATGGGAAGCGGCAGTTGAGGACCGGTGACATTGCGAAACTCGCGCAAGCGGGCGATGAGTTTTTCGTCGCCTGCCACAAAGCCCGAGCGCAAGCCCGCCAGGTTGGAGCGCTTGGACAGAGAGTGGAACGCCAAAAGATTCTTGAAGTCTCCAGCCGAGTTCTTGCGAGCGGAGAGGCTGCCTGCCGGCGCCGTGGTTGTGTAGATTTCAGAGTAGCACTCGTCGGCGAGGACAATAAAATCAAATTCGTCTGCGAGTTCGAAGAGGCGCTGCCAGTTTTGTGCATCGTGGGCGGCGCCTTCGGGATTTGATGGCGAGCACATGTAGACGGCGGCGGTGCGGGCGAGAATGTCCGGCGACAGCGAAGCGAAGTCTGGGAGGAAATTGCTTTCGCGCGTGGCATTTACGTAAACGGGTTCGGCACCTGCGCACAGTGCCGCCGCCGCGTAGCATTGATAGAAGGGATTGGGAATGAGTACGACGGGTTTACGTCCCCGCTTTTCTTCCGGAATGGTGACGAACGCCGCGCTGAACAGGCCTTCGCGGGTGCCGACGAGGGGGAGAATGTGGCGCTCGGGATCGATGCTGGTGCCGAGCTGGTAACGGCGGGTGAGCCAGGCGGCGATCGATTTGCGTAAGGGCTCGGGGCCGATGATGGGCGGGTAGCGACCGAAGTCGGCCGTGTGCCTTGCCAGAATTTCGCCCACGAAGTGCGGCACGGCGTGCTGGGGTTCACCGACATGCATGTTGATGGGCGGCAGACCTGGAGGGATGCCCTCCAGTTGTGCGTTCAGGCGCGTGAAGGGAGACAGGGGTAGGGCGTCGAAGCGCGACATGGGCGGATCACTTTGATTCGGAAAATACTCCGGACGTCACAGCATATGCTGCCGCCGTTCTTGCTGTCGAACTCAGTGCCACAATCCCAGGATCAGCCCGTACAGCATGTATTGGACCGTGTGGTAACCGCCGTTGATGAGCAGCAGATTGAGCGGGCGCTGTTCGAACTGGTAGCTAATACCGTAAGAGCCTGCGATCCAAAAGAAGCCGGTGGCGAAGCCTGCGCCGACGGCGAACCCCAAGTCAGGTTTGGGACCGATGAACGCGGCGAAACAGAGGGCTCCGAGAAGGGCCCAGACAAAGGCGATGCCGAAGACCATGGGCATGTTGGCGGTCTTGGCGTTTTCTTCCGTCACGCCTGCTGCCTGCATCCAGGGTTTGGCGAACAGAACCGGCGAATACCATAGGCCACCAAGCAGGAAGGCGCTGATTGCGGCGGCCACGGCGGCGAGCCAGTTGATTGACGACAGGTCCATTTTGTTTCCTCTCTTGGTGCCAGCGGCTAGGGGTTCAGGCTCAACCGACCGGCGCCGAATACGACTTCGTGGCGCAAAAACGCATCAACTTTTTGTGAACGATGCCAGTAGCGCATGGGGCAGGTAGCTTTCCGCCCGCCTTCGACCCGGCAAAAAAATGTAGAGCGCGCCCACGGCATACATGGCGAACATCAACGCGGCAAAGGTTTGCCAGTACTGCGCCATCGATTTGATCACCAACGGGGACGCCTCCCACGCGGGATTGACCGCAAGCTGGGCTACGAAGGCCATCCACAACCCAAGAATCGAGAAAGACATGTTGTAGTAATGCAATAAGAGGTCACGGCGTTTGCCTGTTTTGCCAAAGCGCCAGATCGCGCGCAAGCCCGCGATGATGGTGATCAGACTGAGCAAAGCCAGCGCATGAAAAAAACTCGGCCGTCCAGTGAATTCATAAATGAAGAATCCCGACAGGCTGGTGAGGATGATGCCGGTCGCGAAAGTCGTTCCAATCACCCGATGGAGCCGTGTGCCTTTGCGCGCGGCGATAACAGGCAGGCTCATCGCCATTGCCAGCGCCGCCGCAGTGGCGTGGATCAAAACGGCAGGATTCTCGAGGTGCAAGGTCACAAGTTCTGCTCCAGACCGGATGGTGCTGCTGCGCTGATTTGGTGGGACAACGCCTATGTCTGCAAGGGCGATTTCGTGAGCGGGGAGGGCATTTCGCGAGCCGGGCTGGCGCAGCGCCGTTCATCTCCCGTAAGCTGCTTTGCCAAGCCAGAGCATTGGCATCCGATGTGGAGACCCATGACCAATCACATGCAGACGCGCAGGATTCTGTTGGGCGCAAGTGTGTTCGCCGCTGCGGTGATTGCGACGTCCATCATTGGTCCCTATGCAACGGGTGAGCGAATGAACTTCGTGAGCCGGTTGGGCTATTGGAGTTCCCTGATTTTTTGCGCGGGGGCCGCGTTCTTCGCCATTCGTTATGGCGCGCGCTGGGTCATGGAGAAGATTGGTTTTGATGACTATCGAACCGAGGCGATCACGGCAGCCATTGCAGCCCTGGGGTTCGCCCTGCCACTTCCCTTCGTCGCCACCCAACTGAACGCGTGGCTGACCGGACATGAATCGTCATTGCCGTTTTGGCCGATCTACGGTTCGGCGACCGCGCTCTCGCTTCTGATTTGGTGCGTGATGCTGGTGCGTCGCGTGACCGAGCGGTGGGAGATTGTCCCTGCCCTGCCAGACCGGACTGCGATCAAACATGCGCCGCAACTGGTGCCGGTTCTGATGCGCGCCGGTTTCAACTCGTTCGATGGGCTCGCCTGCGTGGAGAGTGAGGATCACTATCTGCGGCTGCACGGGGTCGATGGGAAAAGTACTTTGGTGCTCTATCGTTTTGCCGACGCGATTGCAGAGCTGGACACATCGGGGTTGCAGGTTCACCGCAGCTTCTGGGTCGCGTCCCATGCTGTCACCGGTGCGGAGCGGCGGGGCAAGAGATTCAGCCTCGTGCTTTCCAATGGCCAGCATGTGCCTGTCAGCGATACGTATGCAGCCAGTGTCAAAGCCAAGGGGTGGAGCAAAAGAACTGTTTGAGTGTTGCAGTGTGAGATGCAGGGGCGCTTTAGTTTCAGCCAAAGCGCCCCTGAACTTTGCGCAGTCAGTGAATGCGTTCGCCGTGTTGGGTGAGGTCGAGGCCTTCCATTTCTTCGTCTTTGGTGACGCGCAGGCCGATGGTGTATTTGACAGCCATCAGGATGGCGAAGGTGACGACGGCGCAGTAGATGCCGGTGATGAGAATGCCTTCGATCTGGGTGATGATCTGGCCGGGGTTGCCGTCGATGGCGCCTTTGCCCAGGGTGTTGATGCTGGAGGTTGCGAAGACGCCGGTGAGAATTGCACCAGCTGCGCCGCCGATGCCGTGGACACCAAATGCGTCAAGGGAGTCGTCGTAACCGACGGCGTGTTTCAACCAAACGGCGCCAGCGTAACAGACAGCGCCTGCGATCAGGCCGATGTAAAGACTGCCTGACGGATCGACGAAGCCTGCGGCCGGTGTGATGGCCACGAGTCCCGCGACCGCGCCTGACAGCATGCCAAGGACGCTTGGTTTTTTCTGGAAAATCCATTCGACGAGCATCCATGACAAGGCGGCGGCTGCCGAGGCGATTTGGGTGTTGGCCATGGCAATGCCTGCAAGGGCGTTGGCGGCGACCGCAGAGCCTGCGTTGAAGCCGAACCAGCCGACCCACAGCAGTGAGGCGCCGATCAGGGCGTAGAGCAGGTTGTGCGGGGCCATGTTCTCCTGGCCGTAGCCGGTGCGCTTACCCAGGACGAGAGCGCAAACGAGGCCCGCGATCCCGGCGTTCAAGTGAACGACTGTACCACCGGCAAAATCGAGAACGCCCATGCCACCTAGGAAACCTCCACCCCAGACCCAATGGGCGACGGGGGCATAAACAAGCAGCAGCCACGCCGCCATGAAAGCCATGAGGGCCGAGAACTTCATGCGATCAGCAAAGGCGCCGCAAATGAGAGCGGGCGTGATGATCGCGAAGGTCATCTGAAAAGTCATAAAGACCGATTCAGGGATTGATGCGGCGAGCGAGTGAGCGACTTCATTGCCCATGCCGGTTAGCATGAGGCGGTCGAAACCGCCGATGAATGCATGGTTTTCGCCGCCGTTGGTGAAGGCGAGCGAGTAACCGAAGATCGCCCACAATACGGTGACGAGTGCCGTGATCGCAAAACTTTGCGCGGCGGTGGCGAGAATGTTTTTCTTGCGCACCATGCCGGAATAGAAAAGCGCCAGGCCGGGGATGGTCATCAAGAGCACAAGTGCTGTTGATGTCAGCATCCACGCCGTGTCGCCACTGTTCAACGCCAGGGCGACCGCGTGGGCCGGCAGTGCCGCTGCCTCAGGGGCCTCTTGGGCGTAGGCAGTGAACGGCGTCATCAGTGTGAGGAGACCTAGCGCGAGCGCGTTCAGGCGCTGGTTCAGGTTTGGAGAAAGCATTGGAAATTCCATTGTTTGATTGCGGTTGAGTGTGATCGTTGCGCGGTGGTGTGCCATCACAAGGCCTCGTTGCCGGTTTCGCCGGTGCGGATGCGCATGACGTGTTCCAGTGGCACAACAAAGATTTTGCCGTCGCCGATTTGACCCGTTTTGGCGTGGGTGGTGATGACCTGGATGGCGGCGTCGGCCATGTCACTGCGTACGGCCAATTCGATTTTGATTTTGGGCACGAAATTCACGGCGTATTCAGCGCCCCGGTAAATTTCGCGATGGCCCTTTTGGCGGCCGAAGCCTTTGACTTCGGTGACGGTCAGACCTTCGATGCCGAGGGCGGTCAGCGCTTCCCGGACTTCGTCGAGTTTGAACGGCTTGATGATCGCCGTGATGAATTTCATTGGATTGATGCCTCGCCTGGTTCTTGTGCAGATGCGATGATCGGCGGAACACGGGCTGTTGTATTGCCTGAACTGTTGGCAGGTTTTTCACGGGTTTGCCGATAAATTAGGCAGGCTTTGCATGCCGCGCGGCGAACGATTATCCTTGGAACCAGATGAAAAGCACCGAAAATATCAAAGTGGACGTGGTGGTCGCCGGTGGCGGCATGGTGGGCATGACGCTGGGGCTTGCCCTGGCAAAAGCCGGGGTTGAGACCGCTGTCGTTGATGGGATCGATCCGGCATTGGTGCGCGATGCCGGCTTTGACGGGCGGGTGAGTTCGTTTGCTTCTGGTACGCGCCGGATGCTGACGGCGTTGGGGCTGTGGGAGCGCCTGAAGGAAAACGCACAACCAATTTACGACATTGTTGTTGGCGACGGGTCAGTGCGCGGCGGCGCCTCGTCTGCGCTGCTGCATTTTGATCACCGCGACACCGGAGACGCGCCGCTGGCGCATATGATCGAGAACCGGCACTTTCGCATGGCGCTGCAAGAAGAGGCGAGCGGCGTGGAGGGGCTGACCCTGGTGGCACCTGCCCGCGTGACGGGCGTTGAGTGTGTGCGCAACAAAATTGTGGCGGCGGTGAGCGGTTCGCGCGCAATCGAGGCCAGGCTGTGCGTGGCGGCGGACGGACGGGATTCACCGTTGCGCGAGGCTTTGGGGATCAAAACCACCGGCTGGTCCTACGCCCAAACTGGCATTGTGGCGACGATTGAACACGAGCGGGCGCATAACGGCACGGCTCTGGAATTGTTCCTGCCATCGGGACCATTTGCCATTTTGCCGATGACCGGACAGCGCTCGTCGATTGTGTGGACCGAGCGCAGTGATCAGGCGCCTGCATTTTTGCGGTTGGATGAGCCCGCGTTTCTGGCCGAAGTATCGCAGCGCTTTGGTGACCAGTGGGGTGCCATTCGCCTCGCCGGCCCGCGATGGTCCTATCCGTTGTCGATGCATCTGGCGAACCGCTATGTGGCCCCGCGCTTTGCACTGGCCGGTGATGCGGCGCACGGGGTGCATCCAATTGCGGGGCAGGGGCTTAATCTTGGGCTGCGCGACGCGGCGGCGTTGGCGGAAGTGATTGTTGATGCAAGCAGACTGGGGCTTGATCCGGGCTCGTTTGGCGTGCTTGAGCGTTATGAGTCCTGGCGGCGGTTCGACAATGCGTTGTTTGCCACGAGCATGGACGCGATGAACCGGCTGTTTTCAAACGATATTGCGCCGTTGAAATTTGCGCGGCGGGCAGGGCTTGATCTGGTCGATGCGATTGCACCGCTGAAGCAGTTTTTCATGCGCCAAGCGGGCGGCGAAGTGGGTGAAGTTCCGCGGTTGATGCGCGGCGAAGCGGTCTGATCAGACATCATCCTTGCCGATTGTGTCCTTTGATTTGCGGCCCGAAATGCGATTGCCGTATGAGCGGTCAAGGTCCTGG
>JANOFD010000275.1:0-3157 GCA_031413455.1 Rhodobiaceae bacterium | reverse complement strand
CGGCAAATTCGCCCAGCACCCGCGCCATGTACTCCGGCGTGTCGTCATAACCGCCGAACGCGTTGGGCAAACCAGCGTTGGGATGCGTCGAAACCAATGTATCGGCCACACGCGAAAGATCGGCCACATACTGACGCAGATCAGCTGCACCCAGCGCGCAATTCAAGCCAACCGCAAAGGGCTTTGCATGCCGGATCGAATGCCAAAACGCTTCAGTCGTTTGACCCGTCAGCGTCCGTCCGGACTTGTCGGTGATCGTGCCGGAAAACCAAAGTGGCAAACGAAATCCGATCTTGTCAAACACAGTCTCGGCCGCAAAAGCCGCAGCCTTGGCGTTCAGCGTGTCGAAAATCGTCTCAATAATCAGGGCATCGACGCCGCCTTCGATCAACCCCTCGATCTGCTCGCAATAGGCCGAAGCCAGTTCGTCAAATGAAATCGCCCGGAACCCGGGATCATTCACATCCGGCGACAGCGATGTCGTTTTGTTGGTCGGACCAAGCGAACCCACCACCCACCTCGGCCGCGACGCCGATGAAGCTTGATCGGCGCAAGCGCGCGCAATCCGCGCCGCTTCGACATTGATTTCATGCGCCAGTTGCTCGCAGCCATAGTCCGCCTGGCTGATCCGCTGCGCATTGAAGGTGTTCGTCTGAATAATATCGGAACCCGCGTCAAGGAACGCCGTATGAATCTCGCGCAGCACCTCGGGTTTGGTGATCGCCAATAAATCGTGATTGCCCTTCAGATCATGCGTCGAATTGGCAAACCGCGACCCGCGGTAATCATCCTCCGTCAGACCGAAATTCTGGATCATTGCACCTTTGGCGCCGTCGAGCAGCAATATGCGTTCACGCGCTGCCGCTTCGAGCGCCGCACAGCGCTTAATCTGAGAGTTCTGGTTCATGCTGCCTGTACTGGGGTCTGAGGACGCACGCCCAGGAGATGGCAAATTGCGTACGTCAGGTCCGCTTGGTTTAAGGTGTAAAAATGAAATGAGTCAAAGCCGTGACGGCGCAGCTTCTCGACCTGTTCGGCCACAACCGTTGCCGCAATCAATTTGCGCGTTTCCAGATCGTCGTCGAGGCCTTCAAATTTGCGCACCAGCCACAACGGCACGGTGGCACCACTGCGCTGGGCCATCCGCACCACCCCTTTGAAGTTTGTCGGCGGCATGATGCCGGGAACGATGGGAACGCGAATGCCCTCGCGGTACGCCCGGTCGGCAAAGCGCAGCACCACATCCGTATCGAAAACAAACTGTGTGATTGCCCGCGTCGCGCCTGCGTCAATCTTTGCCTTCAGCAGCGCATAGTCGTGCTCAATCGACGGCGATTCAGGATGCTTCTCCGGATAAGCCGACACACTGATCTCGAAAGGCCAGATCGACCGGATACCTTTGATCATGTCGGGCGTGGAGGCATACCCACCGTCGACTTGCGTATAAGGACCAGGTTCCGGCATGTCGCCGCGCAAAGCCACTATGTGGCGTACCCCGGTATCAAGATAATCGCGCACGACGGCCTCAAGCTCTTGGGCGGTCGAGCCCACGCACGTCAAATGCGCGGCCGGCTTCAACTGCGTTTCCGTTCGCATACGCTTGATCGTCGCGTGCGTGCGCTCACGCGTGGAACCGCCCGCGCCGTATGTCACCGACACGAACGCCGGATTGAGCGGTGCCAGGCGCTCGATCGAGCGCCACAACTGCGCTTCCATCGCATCGGTCCGGGGCGGAAAAAACTCAAATGAAACGCTAAGAGACATTAGGCGGCCTCCGCCGGTTTTGAACTTCGATGGGGAACGGCGCCCGGCACGGCAAGCCACACAACGACCGTCAAGCCCGACTGGGTTTCGGGCGGCAACACCCGGGTTGCCGCAAGCGAAAGCCCAGCCGCCTTGCACCAATGCGCAACTTCCTTATCGCCAAAGCCAAGCCGCCGGTGCCGGTGATCGACGCGCAAAAACTCAAGTCCGTGTGGCGCAAAATCGGCAATAACCAGTTTGCCATTGGGTTTGAGCACGCGCGCAGCCTCAACAACGGCGGCCGGCGGATCCTCAAGATAATGCAGCACCTGATGAACGGTGATCAAATCGAAACTGTCGTCTGCATACGGCAGATGAAACAAATCGGCCCGCCGCACCTGTACATTCGACAAAGCCGCCCGCTCAACCCGGGCACGCGCCAACCCCAGCATCTCGTTGTTGACATCAACGCCCACCGCCCGAGACGCACGCGGCGAAACAAGCTCAAGAATGCGCCCTGTTCCTGTCCCCAGATCTAGATATGAGCCAACCGGCCCCGCACCGACAAAGTCGAGCACAACATTCTCGACTTGCTCCTCGGCTACATGCAGCGCCCGCAGACGGTCCCATTCCGCAGCATTGGCGGCGAAATAGTCCTGCGCGTCCGCATGACGTTGCCGCCGCACAGCGTCCAGCCTTTCAAGGTCTCGGCACAAAACGGCATCGTTCCAGGGTAAAATTTCACTCAATTTTTGTACCAGCAGTCGCGCCTCGCCCTCTTCGACCAACCGGTAAAAGACCCAACTTCCTTCCTTCGCCCGCTCGATCAAACCCGCATCACACAGCAATTTCAGATGACGGCTGATGCGCGGCTGACTTTGATGCAGAATTTGTGTGACTTCAGTCACAGTCAGTTCCGCTTTGGTAAATAGCGCCAGCAGCCGCAGCCGAGTCACCTCAGCTGCTGCTTTCAACCCCGCTAAAACGCCGTCCAAGCTTGCCATTTGGCCTCCTGCACACCATATAAACATATCTGTATGTGAAGAGAAGAGTTAACTTCTGGTTGAGTGCCAGGTCGTCTGCGCGACATGCGAGCAACAGCAAAAAGTTTTCAGATTCTCATGGGATGGTAACCTTAGGCAGGCATCATAATGTGACGTATAAAGAAAAGACCGAAAGCCTCTGGAAACCGAAAGATAGTCGGTACGAGGTTTTGGGCTTGGTGGGGGTCAAAGCAACACGTGTCTATACGGCATGTCTGCGGCGACCTGTGTGTCTAGAACAAGGGTCGCAGCGCAATGAGCGCCAATAAAAAACTGCTTTGGGCCATGGCAACGACTGCTCTGCTGCTCGTTCCAACCATAGCGATCGCCGAAGAACCGGCGGGCTCTGACGCACCAAAAGTGGCGCCTGT
>JANOFD010000274.1:0-2811 GCA_031413455.1 Rhodobiaceae bacterium | reverse complement strand
GGCTTGGCGAATCTGCGCGTAAGCACCGCAACGGCAAATGTTCGTCATCGCCGCATCGATCTCGGCATCCGTCGGCTGAGGCTTTTCGGTCAACAACGCCACCGCCGCCATGATCTGACCAGATTGGCAAAATCCGCATTGCGGCGCCTGCATGTCAATCCAGGCCTGTTGGACCTTGTGCAACGCATCGCCTGACGCCAGACCTTCAATTGTAGTCACGGCCTTTCCCGCCACGAGCGCCGCCGGAAACGAACAGCTGCGCACCGGCGCACCGTCAATCAACACCGTGCAGGCACCACAGGCACCGACACCACACCCATACTTCGTGCCGGTGAAATTCAGCACATCCCGCAGCACCCACAGCAGGGGCATGCCCTCTTCGACGTCCACAGTGTGAGACGTGCCATTGACAGTCAAAGCGATCATAATACCCCCCTCGCAATTCTTCGCTTTCGCGTACAATTTCTGCAGTACCAAAAGCACCGCAATTCGGCAGCCACTCTAAGAGGTTTTCAATTCCGCGTGCAGACTTTGAAGTCGCTGTGTCAGAAAGACGAAATATCGCCCCCTGTCACCATCGCAAGATGTATGCGGGCCAGAACAATTCTCTTTTCAGGCTAGTACATCCACTTCATCATGGCAGCCCAATAGCTGACCACAGCACCCCAAAACCCCTTACCGCCACTGACTTCATCATAGCGAGCGAAGACGGCGTCGACCTTGGGATCCGCACTACGCGCCGCGGCAAAATCCACAGCACTCCCATCAGCATCACCCGCCTTCAGCTTTGCCGTTGCCCGTCCGAACAAATACTCTGCCGTGTTGGGTTTCGCAGCCAGCGCAGCGTCGTAATCCAAAATCGCCGTACGATTAAATCCCAACTTCAAATACAGGAAACCTCGCCCGCCCAACGTCTCGCCGTCATTGGGCTTAATCCGAAGTGACTCATTGCAATCCGACAGCGCATCCTCAAGCTCGACATTCAAAACCGCGCGTGCCCAACACCGTTCGTGCAAGGCGCTCGCGTCGCCCTTGGCCAGCTCAATCGAACGCGTATAGTCATCCACCGCCTTGCGATAATCGCGTTGCATCAGATGCGTATTGCCTCGGTAATAATAGACCTTCGCCAGATCAGCGTCCGTGGCGTTACCCGCCTTAATGATTTCAGAGCATGACGACAGGCGCAAATCGCTCCAAATGCCGGTGCCCCCCTGACAATTCGTCCAGGTGCGTGTGCCTGTGATCTCGCCCGCTCCAGCCGAGGCAAATGCTGACACGGCAACCACACAGCCCAGTATCTTGCAAAATCGAATCATCAGTCAGTCCCCGGAAACCCCACCCAGACTCGTACCACAGTTCCCATTGTCTCGCAGCCCTTGACGGCGCACATCAGCCGCACCACACCATGGCGGCTGAAATCAAGGAAAACCGCAATGTCACGCGACGGAAAGATATTGATCTATGGCGCCACAGGCTACACGGGCAAACTGACGGCCCGGACGGCAAAAGCCCAAGGATTGTCGCCGATTCTCGCCGGCCGTAGCGAAGACAAGGTCAAAGCATTGGCCCTGGAACTCGGCTTTGAATGGCGCGCATTTGATCTCACTGAAACTGTCAAACTCGAACAGGCCCTGGCCAGCGTGGCCGTGGTGCTACACATCGCAGGTCCATTTTCGGCGACCTCAAAACTGATGGCTGATGCCTGTTTGCGTACCACCACGCACTACCTGGATATCACCGGCGAAATCGCTGTCTTCGAAGCCCTGGCCGCCCGCGACGCCGAAGCAAGAGTGGCAGGCATCATGCTTCTGCCAGGCGTGGGCTTTGATGTCGTACCCTCCGACTGTCTTGCTGCCCACATCAAGCGCCGCCAACCCGACGCACACGATTTGAAAATGTACATCGGCGGTCTCGGCTCCGTGTCGCGAGGCACGGCAAAGACCATGGTCGAAGGAATAGCAAAGGGCACGAGCGTACGCCGCGGCGGTGAGATTGAGCGCATCGAAGGATCTCATGAAGACCAATGCGATTTCGGTGACGGCGCCAAACCCACCATGGCGGTAAGTTGGGGCGACGTGTCCACGGCATTTCACTCAACCAAAATTCCAAACATCGAAGTCCATTTCGAGGCCAGGCCCGAGCTGCAGCGCCTGACCAAAATGCCCGGACTGGTGAAGGCCTTTCTGGGCCTGTCCTTCATGCAGAATTTTCTGAAGCGTCAAATCGATCGCCAGCCCGAAGGACCAACAGACGAGCAGCGCAAAAACGGTTACTCCGTTTTGATAGCAGTGGGCCGCAACGCCAAAGGCGAGACTGTTCGAGCGCGCCTGCGCACACCAGAAGGTTACTCTCTCACCGCCCTCACGGGCCTGGCCATTGCCAAACGAGTGGCAAATGGCGACTTCAAGCCAGGATTTCAAACTCCAAGCCTTGTCTACGGCGCCGATTTCATTTTGAACTTTGAGGGGGTCTTACGCGAAGAGCTCAACGCCTAATCAGCTCTAAGGCCGCGTCCGCGGCACAGCGTTGCCGTTAGTCAAACCGTGCTGAACCGCCCAGATGGCGACCTGCGTCCGGTTCGCCGCCCCAAGTTTGCGCAGCACGGTTTTGATATGCACCTTCACCGTCGCCTCGGTAATCGAAAGCTCCTTGGCGATTGACTTGTTGGTGTGACCGTCTGCCAGGCTGCGAATAATCTCAAGCTCGCGCTGCGACAGCGCAACGTCACCTACGCGCACCCGCTCCGAGCGCCCAACAACTGTGTTGCTGTGAAGCGCACCCAGAAAATTGGTCAAGATGCCGGGAAACACC
>JANOFD010000273.1:0-1078 GCA_031413455.1 Rhodobiaceae bacterium | reverse complement strand
CCGGCATGTCAGGCTGGGCTGCAGTCTCGGGCTTTTGCGCGATAGTTACTCCTCCAACTTCTTTGATGTCGCGCAACGCGGCCGCACCATCGCCATCGAAACCCGAGACGATAACGGCGATAATTTTGCCGCCCCAATTTTCCGCCAGCGAGCGCATAAAGACAGTAATCACGTCAGGCCACCCTCTGGGTTTTGAGATCGGCTTGAGACGAAACTCGCCGTCGAGAACGTGCAAGTCACGCTGCGAGGGAATGATGAAGACGTTGTTGGGCTCGATGTCCAGGCGCTCCGTGATCAGATTCACCGGCATCGCCGTGTGTTTCGGCAGAATCTCGTGAAGCAGGGTGGAGACGGTTCTGAGATGGTTCACGATGACAATGGCGACGCCCATGTCGGGCGGAAGATTCTTGAGCAGTCTAATGTAAGAGTCCAAGCCCCCAGCCGAACCACCCACGCACACGACAGGAAAGTCCTTGGCTGCCGTCGACGTAGTCATCAAGTGTCACTCCCATGCAGGCATGCTCCCGCCGTTATATAACGCGCGAGACGCGCAACGGTTGCAAGCAAACCAGCGAAGTCCTGCCCCATTCACCGCACCGCCATCCGCACCTGCTTCGTCGGGCGCACTGGCCAGACCGCCCGGGCAAGTTTAAGAAAAGCGCGACACACCAAAACCTGAGGAAAGATCATGGCCATAGATTTCGAAATTCCTGCCGACGCCAAAGCAATCCGTGCCAAGGTTCGGGCTTGGGTGCACGACGAATGCGTCCCCGCCGAAAAGGCGCTAATCGAAGGCGCAGACTACAAAACCACGCTGGCAGCCTTGCGCAAAAAGGCGCGGGCGCAAGGCCTCTGGTGCCCGTTCATCCCCAAGGCCCATGGCGGCATGGGATTGGGGCCGCTCGCAAATGCCCTCGTACAAATGGAGCTGGGTGAGAGTTACGTCGGCGCCCTCTCGATGAATACACAAGGGCCCGACGATGCAACGATGTTGACTTTGCTGGAGCATGGCACTGAATTCCAGAAAGAGAAATTCCAGAAAGAGAAATTCCTGAAGCCCCTGCTCAACGGCGAAAAG
>JANOFD010000272.1:0-2236 GCA_031413455.1 Rhodobiaceae bacterium | reverse complement strand
GAAGGTCGTGCCTTCGGCCTTCAAGCGGCGCAGGAGCGTATCCCCGCTCATGCCGAGCCTGTCGGCGACCGCGTCCTTGGCGACGTCGCCGGTGTGCAGGACCGGCAGCAACAGGCTTTCGACCTGGCCTCGCGTCGTTTTCGAACTTTCGAGGCCCTTGAGCAGCGCATCGGCATGCCGGCTCAGAACGGCGAAGGCATAGCTCGGTTGCGGTGCGAGTTTGTGGGTCGGCCACATCGCGTCGACCATGATCGCGTTCCTCTCGGCGTCGAAGACCACCCCCGCGCCAAAAATGCGTTCGTATTCGCTGCGATACCCCGGATCGGCGTGGGTGAAGTGGGCCGCTTTCACGGATGGCCGTTCGCCGGTCCAACCCGCGTCGACAACTATGCGCAAGCAACCGCTGCTCACGCGGGCCATGGAGGATTCCGTGAGTTCGGGAAAATCGTTCGGATTGCGGCGCGTGTCGATCAGCCAAAGCCCGCCGTCGCCGGGCTCAAGTTGAAAACGATCCGTATTCCCCAAATCCACTTCGACTACAAGCCATCCATAGCGATTGAGCTGCATGAACGCTTCAAGCATCGTTTGCGAGCCGCGGCCGATCAGTCCGACGACCGACATCTCGGATAGATCGACCGCCTCGCCGAAGTGAAGCGCGAAGGCGGGGTCGCGGCATAGATCCTTGGCCGCCAGCAGCAGTGCCTGGTACTTCGCCAGCGGGATGCGATGATCCTGGTCGGCCAAGTCTCGCGGGTCGATGCCCGACCGCTCGCCCAGCGCCTTGGCGCTGGCCCCCTTCGATACGGCAAAGTCCATCGCGCCACGCGCCATGCCTGCGGCAACCGTAAATTCAGCCATCCCGGCGCCACCTGCAATCTGCGGTCAAGTTTTTGCGGCGTGGCGTCATGTTCGGGTGGGTTCGTCGCCGGTAGGTTAGCCGCTACAACCCTAAAGGGCGGGCGCGACGGCCGCAACGCTTTCCACGACTGCGCGCAAATCCGCCACGTTTCGCTTCGTTCCCGTGGCCGTTCTCGCCGATATGCTTGCTTAAAGGTGTTTTTTTCCGAAGGAAAATTTCCAATGTTCATCCGCCTCTTTCCCAAGCAGATCGACAACACCTACCAAGGTTATGCGCTTGCAATTTGGCTTTTCGTTCCGCTGGTGCTGGTGAAGCTGTTGATGGGCCTAAACGTCGCGGGTTTGAACCCCTGGGTCAGCAACCGTTACATCGCGCAAAGCGTCGACCTCATTCCGCTCGACACGTTCAGCGCGGAAGCCGCCTCCACCGTGATGTTCATGTTCGCGGCCTGGGGTCTCGCGCTGTTCGTGCTCAGCCTGCTCGGCGTCGTGGTATTGATCCGCTATCGTGCGATGGTTCCGCTGATTTACCTGCTGCTCGCGATCGAGCAATTCGGACGGCGTGGAATTCTAACAATGAGCCCGGTCGAACGCGCGGTCGAGATCCACGGCATCACGGCCGCTTTGCTGATCAATTGGGGTCTCATGGCGGCGCTCGCGATCGGCTTCGCCTTGTCGCTTGCGGCGCCCATCAAGGCCAAATCCCAAGGCAGCGGTCCTGCATGATGCACACCGAGATCTTGGCCGTTCACATCGGCATGGGAACGCTCGGTGTTCTGACGGGCGCGGCGGCGCTGCTGCTTCGCAAAGGGAGCGGACCGCATCGCGTTGCGGGCACCGTCTTCGTCCTCTCGATGCTGTTCATGGGCGCGACCGCCTCCGCTTTGGCGGCGATGAAGTCGCAGCCCGGTTTGGTCGTCGGCGGTGTGATGACAATGTATTTCATCGCAACGGCGTGGATGGCGGGTCGCCGCAAGGACGGCGAAACGGGCGCGTTCGAGATTGGCGCTTTCCTCGCCGCACTCATGCTCGCCATCGCTATCGCGACGAGCGCCTACGCGCTCGCCACGGGCGCGGTGAAGGCGCCGAACCCGGTCTTCCCCTACGCGCTTTACGGTGTCAGCAGCGCCATGGCGCTCGCGGCGGTCGCCGACCTCAGCGTCATCTGGCGAGCCGGCCTTTCAGGCGCGCAGCGCATCGCACGGCATTTGTGGCGGATGTGCTTCGGTCTGTTCATCGCCGTCGGCTCGTTTGCCGCGCAAGGCGCCAATGTGCTGCCGCCCGGGGTAGGCCTGCCGGTACTCTTGGCATCGACGATTATCGTCCTCGGCTTGATGTTCTATTGGCTCGTGCGCGTGCTGTTGACGAATTGGTACAG
>JANOFD010000271.1:0-2287 GCA_031413455.1 Rhodobiaceae bacterium | reverse complement strand
GGCCCCGGCCGCCCAGTCGTCGCGATGTAAAACGCCTCATGCATAATCCGCGGCAGATCCCGCACGTCGCGCACCAGCCAATTATGCTTCGTGCACGGCCGCGTGATGCCAACAGTATCGGCCTCTTGAAACGCATCCGTGCCGATCAGATGCGTCGGCACCTGCCCCGTAATACAGATCAGCGGAATCGAATCCATCAAAGCATCGGTCAATCCGGTGACAGCATTGGTAGCCCCCGGACCCGACGTCACCAGCAACACGCCAGGCTTACCTGTCGAGCGCGCATAGCCTTCCGCCGCGTGCGCCGCACCCTGCTCGTGGCGCACCAGAATGTGCTGAATGCCTTGGTCCTGAAACAGCGCATCATAGATCGGCAAAACCGCCCCACCGGGATAGCCAAAAATATGCTGAACCCCATGATCCTTCAGCGCCCGGATCACGATTTCTGCGCCCGTCAGGTCTTGTTGCGTCGCTGCCAAACTCATTTTTGAACTCTCGACCATAAGAAAAGGCCCCGTCAGGGCCCTTGAATACACCGCTTTTCCTTGAGACCCGGTTAGGTCCAAGAATCAGCGGCGCCGCCTACTACAAGCACAAAGTTCCACATAAATTTAGTTTCCAGCAAGATTATTACCAAAACACTACCAATTTTGCTGCACTGCGTCAAGGGGGCCTGAGCTCATCCTCAATCACCGCCATCATCTCGCCAGTCTCGCTGCGCTCCACGAAAACCCACTCCGGCATCCGATGGCGGAACCAGGTCATCTGCCTCTTCGCATAGCGCCGTGTATCGACAACCGCCTGCTCGACCGCAGCCTCAATCGAAACCTCTCCCCGAAGATGCGCCATCAACTGCGGCACGCCCAACGCGCGCGCAGCCGGTAGGTCCGACCCCAGCGCCCCCAGCGCTCGCACTTCTTCCAACGCCCCTTGCGCCATCATCATCTCGAACCGCCGCGCGATCCGCGCCAACAGCCAATCGCGATTGGGCTTCAACACAAACCGCGCCAGCCGGCCCGTCAGCACCGGCGTTCCTTTCAGCAACTGCCATTCGGCCAGCGATTGACCCGTAGCCTCGATCACTTCCCACGCCCGCACCAGACGCTGACCGTCGCCGGTGTTCAACCGCTCGGCCATCACCGGATCGCGCGCACGCAATTCTTCATGAAAGCGTTCGTTCCCCAGCGCCGCCAATTTCTGCCGCGCCTCGACTCGAATGGAGGCGTGGATCTCCGGTATCGGCGACAAGCCATTCAACAACGCGGCAAAATAAAGCCCAGTCCCACCCGTCACAATCGGCAGCAATCCTTTTGATCGCACCTCATCCAGCGCCAACCGCGCCGCCGCAAGCCAGCGCCCCACCGAATACGGCTCGAACACACTCACGCAGCCATAGAGATAGTGCGGTGCCCGCGCTTCCTCGTCGCGCGTCGGCCGCGCCGACAGGATCGGCAACTCGCGATAAATTTGCATCGCATCCGCATTGATGACCGCACCGCCGAGCTTCTCGGCCAGCATCAGCGCCAGCGCCGACTTGCCGCTGGCGGTCGGCCCTGCAATAAGAACGGCGTCCGGTCTATTCAACTTAAACCCTCGATTCGATTGCGCACCCATGCACTATATGTTGGTTCTGACCGCAGCGCTTGGCCGCCTCGATGAGCCCAGTGTCGCGGCGGTGTCTGCCGTCATGGGCACATCGCCGCATTGGCTCTCGCCCGGCACCGCGTGTGAGTTTCGCACCATAGACCTCACAATCATCCAGCGCGTGCGCCAAGCGCTTGGCGCGGCCCCCGTCGATGCCAACATCGTCCCCGCAACCGGCCGCCGCAAGCGCCTGCTGCTCGCCGACATGGATTCAACCATCATCAATTGCGAGTGCATCGATGAAATCGCAGACTTTGCCGGCGTAAAGCCCCAAATCTCAGCCATCACCGAACGCGCCATGCGCGGCGAAATCGATTTCGAGCCCGCCCTGCGCGAACGCGTAGCACTGCTGAAGGGCTTGCCCGAAGCGACACTGGACAAGGTCTACGAGACCCGCGTGCAGCTGAACCCCGGCGCCAAAATCCTGGTCGCGACGATGACAGGTGCCGGCGCCACCACCGCTCTCGTTTCCGGCGGCTTCACCTTCTTCACCGCCCGCGTCGCCGAAGCCGCAGGCTTTGCCCACCATCGCGCCAACGAACTCGGCGTCACTGATGGCAAACTCAACGGCACCGTCCGCGAACCCATCCTCGGCCGTGAGGCCAAACGCCAAACACTGCGCGACCTCGCAAATCAGAATGGA
>JANOFD010000270.1:0-3696 GCA_031413455.1 Rhodobiaceae bacterium | reverse complement strand
TGATTTGTTTCTGGAACACGAGTTTGGGCGTATGAAAGATGAAGCGATTGCCGACCCATTGACCGCGTTCATTTTCTTCCGCGCGCGAGCGAAACGGTGCGCGAAGAATGCAAACCAGCAGATAAAGCAGGATAGCCCACCCGAAAGGCACAATTACTTCCCAGATGCTTTGAAACTCTTCTAGCAATCTGAAAAGCCCACCTAGTGCAGCGAGGTAGGTGGTAATAATGAGAAGTAGAAAATTTAAGAGCGCTGCGTCGTCGGTTAGCGGTGCAAAAAAATCTCTCGTCGCAAGGCGTAGCCAATCGCGCAGAAACCGCTTCGCTTTGATCTGTCGCAGCGATTTGACTGGTGAAGGAAATTCTCCGTGTGCCATCTCTGGTTCCCTCTACGGCAACAACTTATGCCTTAACCTGAAAGTCTTACCACCATCGGCGGTGATGGTTTGGCCTAGGCGGGAGAGGGCGGCGAGGGTTGCTTTGATTTTGGGTTCGGCGGTTTTTGGTTTGCTGAATAGTTTTGCGATGGTCTTGGCGTCGGTGAAGCTGTCGGCGCCGAGGAGGGCTGCGAAGACGGCGCCGGTTTGTTCGCGCGGATCGGCGGGGAATGCGGGTTTCTTTTCGGTCTCCTCACCTTCGACGAGGTCGGCTTCGATCTGTTCGTTTTGCACACGCGCGACGCCGACGCGGGTTTTCTGATAATCGGGCCGCAGCCAGCGGACGACGCCCCTCTTTTCCTCCGCCGCGCGCTCTGCGTTCAGCGCGACGAGACGCGAGAGGATTTCTTCGTCGCTCAGCGTTTCCGGCCAGCCATAGGCGCGGAAGACGAGGGCGTCGAGTTTGTCGTGAAGCTCGTTGAGCATTGGGATGCGTCCCCTCTTCTTGGTGGACAAATCGGATTCTCGCACTGCATGAGTCGCATAATTCATCCTCGGAACCGATTGTCGTTGTGCCACCGGAGTGCAGAAGGATCGGGCCGTCCGTTCGCATGGTCCGGGGATGCAATTCGAGTGCCATGTAACGCATAATAGTGTTGACCGTTTTCGAACTCTTCCTTGATCTTTTTACTCACGACAAAGGCTTGGTCAGGCGCGACCGTGACGTAGCCGTCATCAAAGAGTTTATGCAAGTCACGCCGCAGCAACAGGCCGTTTGAACGCTCATGTGTCCCACCGTCACCGTATGGCCGAATATGGGCGGCATCGAGTGCCGGCAGAGTTCGCTCGCCTGTCACCACGCAACTCCGTTTGTACATATCCGTGACGACAACTCGAAATGCACCTTGACCCAATCGAGGGCGTACGAGTGACGGTTCACCAAAACGAGGTTGTTTGATGGCCTCCGATTGATTTTCGGCAAAACCCCTTGAACGTTGAAACGGAATCCGTTCTTCAACTGCATTCCAGAGAGCAAGACCGTCGCCGCCGTCTGTGGAATATGTCTTAAATTTCACTATATTTGGCGCCCAACTCTCCGGCACCGCAATCCATTCAGGCTCGTCCAGAAAGAACGGTTGCGTCAGAATTCTACACCCGATTTTGAAGTCGCTGCGATCACCGCTATCTGCACGGCGGTATCGTGCAATTCGCGCTCGCATTTCAGCGAGCGTTCGCGCTCCATTGCCTTCACCAAAGGCTTCCCACGCGAGCGAGCACGGTAGTTCGTTGGCGTGAGCGAAGACGCCACCGCCAACGATGAAATTGTGTGGTGAATGAAGCTTGAAAAGGAAAAGCTCGCCCGGTTGTAGTGCCTTGAATGGCGAAGCAGACGGTGCCCAAAAGTTGACCTCTGCCAAATCCGGTCGCTTCCGGAGATGGTCAAACCAATCCCGGTCGGTCACAGCGACAATGAGTTTCACGCCCATGGGGTATTCGGACTCCCTGGACATAGCCGAGTCAAGTGACAACTGTCAGATCGCCGGGGGACGGACACGTAGTGATCACACGGGTGTTGCAAGTTGGATTCCCTCGGTGGCTATCAGCTCCAAAGTTGGTATAAACTTTCATACGGATGCTTCAGTCCCTGCTCGCCCAGCGTTCCTGCATTTCCATACCAAGGTAATTCATGCCCGTTCCGGACTATCAAGAGCTGATGCTGCCCGTGCTCAAACTAGCGGCGCAAGGCGAAAAGAGCATTCCCGAAATCGAGGGATCGGTCGCCGATCAGTTTTTCTTGACCCGTCAAGAGCGCGAACAGATCTTGCCCAGCGGGCGGCAACGAGTACTGGCAAATCGATTACACTGGGCCAAGTTCTACCTAACGCGCGCGGGGTTATTGGTTTCACCGCGACGCGGGCGTTTCACGGTTACTGACGTTGGGAAAGCGCTTCTGGGTCGGAACCCCCAATCCATCAACAACGAACTTTTGTTGGAGTACCCCGCATTTAGAACGTTTCTCGAAGCCAGCAGCACTCCGCGCAGTGTTGAGAGCTATGACACCACGACCTTGTCTGTAGCGCCTGCCAGTCCAGTCGGTGCAACGCCGGAAGAACAGATCGACACGGCTTATCTGGCTCTGCAATCCGCATTGCGCAGTGAATTACTGCACCGAATTCTGCAAAACAGTCCAACTTTCTTCGAGCAAGTTATTGTCGATCTGCTGGTTGGCATGGGGTATGGCGGCTCACACCGGAATGCGGCAGAGCAGCTCGGACGCTCCGGGGACGGCGGCGTTGATGGAGTGATCAATGAGGATCGGCTTGGCCTTGATCGGGTGTACGTGCAGGCCAAGCGCTATGCACTCGATAGTGCACCGATCGGGCGACCTGCAGTTCAGGGCTTTGTTGGAAGTCTGGTCGGGCTGAAGGCAAGCAAAGGCGTTTTTGCTACGACCTCGACGTTTACGCGCGAGGCCATCGAGTTCGCGAGGCATCTGCAGCAACGCGTCATCCTGATCGACGGTCAACGGCTGACCGAACTGATGATCGAGTACAATGTTGGTGTGCGTACTAACCGGTCTATCGAATTCAAACGGGTGGACGAGGACTTCTTCACCGAAGAAGACTGACGAAGTTCCTACGCTCCGCCGTGTCTGATGTAGCGCCCATCACGTTGGACGTGGTTGGCAGGCCAGCGCGGCGGGCTTTGTGACATCTGCACTATGTGCCGGAGCGGCAAGGGCCCATGTTTGATCCGGCTTCCACTCTCAAGAGAGATTCCATCATGAAACGTATCCTTGCTGCAGGCCTTTTGAGCTGCGTAATCGCTGTCCCTTCCTTTGCCGGCGCCGATCTTGTTGCCGATTTTGATACCGCAACCGGCACGGTCAAAGTCACAAACATAGGTGACAGTTTTGCAAGCATCAGTGTTGTTACCGTCGAGTGCAAGCGGCGCAGCCCGCCGGTCGTTGGTCGCGGTGGCGGGTGTCCGGATCCGGCGCCTGCCGCAGCGGCGCCCTATATGATGCCCGCCTTTCCCAACAAGGTTGCGATTGCCGTCAAGCCTTTGAAGCCTGGCGAAATCTTTACGCATGCGATCGCTTTTTTTCCGGGACTGGTTTTCCCGTCGGGCAAGTATGCGTTCAAGGTCATCGCTGACGATGGCGGTTCCGTGCCGGAGTCCAATGAGGGCAACAATGTTGTGGTAAGGTGGACCCCATTCGGTGGACCACTTTTTTGGCGCCGAGGGGTGAAGTTTCCGTCTCCTGTTTTGGTCTTATAGCATCATAAAATTGTCTTGTTGCTGTTGGCGCTGTGGAG
>JANOFD010000269.1:0-1105 GCA_031413455.1 Rhodobiaceae bacterium | reverse complement strand
CCAAGATCGCTGCTTTGCGCAAGCTCGAGAAGATCAATGTGAAAATTGGTTATCCCGACAAGTGGCGCGACTATTCCGAGCTTGAGATCAAAGCGGGCGACGCCTTTGGCAATCGTAAACGCGAGCAGGCTTTCAACCGGGCGCGGGACATTCGGCGTTTGGCCAATCCCGCCAATCGGGCGGAGTGGAACATGGCGCCGCAAACGGTGAATGCCTATTACAGTTCGACCTGGAACGAGATTGTGTTTCCGGCCGCGATCCTGCAGCCGCCGTTCTTTGATCTGCATGCCGATCCGGCGGTCAACTATGGCGGCATTGGCGCGGTCATCGGTCATGAGATGGGGCACGGCTTCGACGACCAGGGTTCGAAGTCGGACGAGAATGGCGTGTTCCGCAAATGGTGGAACGCGGATGACGAGCGACGCTTCAAGGAGCTGGGTGACAGGCTTGTCGAGCAATATTCAAAGTTCGAGGCGTTGCCGGGGCTGTTCGTCAACGGCCGTTTGACGCTGGGTGAGAATATCGGCGATCTGGGCGGGCTGAACGTGGCGCTTGAAGCCTATAAAATTTCCCTCGGCGGCAATGAGCCTGCGGTTATTGATGGGTTCACTGGCATCCAGCGCTTCTTCCTGGGGTTCGCGCAGATTTGGCGGCAGTTGATCCGCGAAGAGGCGTTGCGCAATCAGGTGGTTTCGGACTCCCATTCGCCGGGCGAGTTCCGCGCCAACGGCACGGTGCGCAACATGGACGAGTGGTACGAGGCGTTCGCGGTTCAGGCGGGTGCCAAGCTGTTCGTGGCACCGGAGCAGCGGGTGCGGATTTGGTGAAGCGCCACATCCCCCATCGTCTGCAGCCGCTAACGCGGCGCAGCCACTTCCCCCGCAAGCGGGGGAAGATGAGAGACTCTGCTGTCTGCCCCCGCTTGCGGGGGAAGTGGCTGCGCAGCACTTGCTGCTGCAGACGATGGGGGGAAGTGGCGCCGCGTGGAACGCCAAAGCTCCGAACCTCGGTTTATAAGTTTGTGACGGAACACTAGTGTCAGAGCCACTGCCCATCGAGCGCACCATGACAAAGCCACCACCTCCGAAAACCCGCACCATCCTCG
>JANOFD010000268.1:0-5332 GCA_031413455.1 Rhodobiaceae bacterium | reverse complement strand
ACATCAGCACGTCGCATTCGATCGATGGTACCTCGGTACGGTGCATCGCATCCTTGAAAAAATTGCCTCGGGAGCTCCGGAAACCTGGAGCGCGATTGCCTCTACACTGGCGCGTGAAGCCATTGATGATGATGCTGCTGCTCAAAGTGCGGCGGGCGAAGCTCTGCGCGTGCGGCGGGATGCTCAGCTGTCTCACGTATTTGGTGCAGGCTCGTATGGCGAAGTTCCGGTGCTTGGCACCATCGAGTGGCAAGGTACGCGGACCGAAGTGGCTGGACGCCTGGACCGCGTCATTGTGGAGGAGCACGGCGTCACCATCATTGAGTTCAAAACCGACCGCGTGGTTCCACATGCCGATTCGGACATTCCACGGCACTATTTGAGGCAGCTGGCGCTTTACCGGCGTGCTGTTGCGGCCTTGTTTGACGGAAAGCCTATAAATTGCGGAATTCTATGGACGGCAGAGCCGCGCTTGACGCTAATACCGGTGAAGTACCTTCACGATGTCGAGCGCGAGCTTGACCCTGTGCACCCTGTTTCCTAGATTTCATACTGCGGATATTGCAAGCCCTTCAAGGATACACACGATGGCCACAAAAATTACTGATGCGAGTTTTGAGACCGATGTGCTGGGTTCGTCGACGCCAGTGCTTGTCGATTTTTGGGCGGAATGGTGTGGCCCCTGCCGTCAGATCAGTCCAGCTCTTGAAGAATTGTCCAAGGAACTGGGCGGCAAAATACGAATTGCAAAACTCAACATCGATGAAAATCCCAAGGTGCCTGACAAGTACGGCGTCAGGGGCATTCCGACGCTGATGATTTTCAAGGATGGTCAGATCGCAGCGACCAAGATCGGCGCGATGCCGAAACAGAAAATCAAAGAGTGGATTGAATCCACGATTTAACACCCGCAATTTTATGTTTGGAGGACTGATGAGCGTTACCGTCACAGACGCAACGTTTCAGCGTGATGTGCTTGCATCTGTGAAGCCGGTTCTGGTCGATTTTTGGACCGATTGGTGCGCGCCGTGCAAGCCATTGGGTGTGGCCCTTGATGAACTTTCCAGCGAGATCGGCGACAAAATTGTGATCGCCAAGGTCAATGCTGAGACCAGCCCCGGCATCACAAACAAGTACGGCGTGCGTGGATTTCCGACGATGATAATCTTCAAGGGCGGCGAGGTCTTGGCCTCGCGCAACGGCGCGATGCCCAAGAATAAACTTCGCGAGTGGATCGAAGCCTCTATTTAGCCGTTCTCGCGCAGAACGGCGCCCGCGAGGTGAAGTGAGCCGCACATCAGTATGCGCGGCGGGGCTTTGTCGTTTGCCATACCCGCTCTGCCTTCGATCTGCAGGATAGCGTCTTCAATTGAAGGGGCAGGATAGGCTTCAAGGCCCGCTGCCAGGGCGGCGTCATAGAGTTGGCCTGCACCCTGACTTGCGGCGTCGCCGGGTATGGTCACCGTGGTCACGCTTTTGGCCAGGCCCCGGAATGCCGAGAAGAAATTGACAGCATCTTTTGTCTGCAACATGCCGCAGATCAGATACAGCGGACGCGGGGTTCGTTCTTCCAAATCGGCAATTGCATGGGCGAGAGCACGTGCGCCATGCGGATTGTGCGCGCCATCGAGCCAGACCTCGGCGCCCTTTGGTGCCATCGCAACGAGCGGTCCGCGTGTCAGGCGTTGCAAGCGGCCAGGCCAGTCCACTGTCATCAGGCCGTCTTCGATGGCGCGGTCATCGATTTGAAACGCTGGCAATTTGCGCAACACCGCTATGGCCGTCGCGGCGTTGATGATCTGATGGGCGCCGGTGAGTTTGGGCAGCGGCAGATCGATCAGGCCTTGATCGTCCTGATAGACCATGCGCCGGTGCTCTTCGTGCGCCATGAAATCTTGCCCCCAAAAAACCGCGGGGGCGTTGTGCGCAGCGGCGTGCCTTTCGATGAGTTCGCGCACTTCATCACTTTGGGGGCCGATGACACACGGAACATTGCGTTTAATAATTCCCGCTTTCTCGCCAGCAATTTCGACAAGTGTCGAGCCCAGATAATTTTGATGATCGAAATCGACCGGCGTTATGACCGTGGCCACAGGTTGTGAGATCACATTTGTTGCGTCGAGTCTTCCGCCAAGGCCCACTTCCAGAATCAAGGCGTCAGCTTTATGGCGCGTGAAAGCAAGGAATGCGGCCGCGGTCGTGATCTCAAAAAATGTGATCGGTTCCTTGCCGTTGTGGTGTTCGCATTCCTCCAGCAAGGCCGAGAGCTGGTTTTCGTCGATCAACTTACCGCTGAGGCGGATGCGTTCGTGAAAGCGCACAAGATGGGGCGAAGCGTAGACGTGAACACGCTTGCCAGATGCTTCCAGGATTGCGCGCAAGAAGGCGCAGGTCGAGCCCTTGCCGTTTGTGCCCGCAACATGAATGACCGGCGGCAGGCGGTGCTGCGGCGAACCGAGTTTGCCCAGCAAGCGCTCGATGCGGCCAAGTGAAAGGTCGATGACTTTTGGATGCAGCGTCGTGAGGCGGGCGAGGATTTCGTCGCTCGCCAGCTCATCGCCAGCGTGGCCGCTCATGCCAAGGGCTGTTTCGGACTGGCGAGATCGAAAATCTGGTATGGCGCATTCTGGATTGTGGGAACGGCGTAAGGGCCAACCTCATAGGCCGGCCGCACAGACACGGCGCGTGCGGTCTTGCGGGTGAGCAATTTCAGTGTTCGTCCCAGCGTCTCGCGCATTTTGTGGCGGTGGACCACCATATCGACCATACCGTGGTCGGCGAGGTATTCAGCACGCTGAAAGCCTTCGGGCAATTTCTGGCGGATCGTATTTTCAATGACGCGTGGACCCGCGAAACCGATGAGTGCGCCGGGCTCGGCCATGTGAATGTCGCCCAGCATGGCGTAGGAGGCCGTCACGCCACCCGTTGTCGGGTCGGTATGGCAGACGATGTAGGCCAAGCCCGCTTCTCGCAGCATCTGCACGGCAATCGTGACGCGCGGCAGCTGCATCAGAGAAAGAATGCCTTCTTGCATGCGAGCGCCGCCGGAAGCGGTGAAGACAACAAACGGTGTGTGATGATCAATGGCGGCACGCATTGCGGCGATCAAGCCTTCGCCGACGGCCATTCCCAATGAGCCACCCATGAAATCAAACGACTGGACGGCGACTGTTGTGCGTACACCGGCAATCTGACCGCGCGTGGCTTTGAGGGCGTCGAGTTCGCCGGTTTTTGCACGCGCTTCACGCAGACGGTCGGCGTAACGTTTTTCGTCACGAAATTTCAGAGGGTCGAGCGGAACTTCAGGGAGTGCGATGTCTTCCCAAATGCCGTCGTCGAACAGATTTTTCAAACGCGCGGTGGCGCTGATCTTGAGGTGGCAATCACAATGCATGCACACATATTGCGCGGCATCGAGGTCGCGGTGGAAAATCATGCCTGCACATGTTGGGCATTTGCGCCACAAATTGTCAGGCGTATCGGACTTCGCACTCCAAAGAGACTTAATTTTCGGACGAACGAAGTTAGTGATCCAGTTCATACGCAGACTTTACCGATTGTTAACGCTACACCAATCAGCGACCTGATGGTCATACGCGAGCGTTGTGCGCCGCACCAGCGAGTCGACGGGCCAAGTCTAGCACAGCTTTTGCGCCTCCGGGTGAAACTTTGCCATCTGGGCGGGTGAAGCGGCTGATTTCCGCCACTAATGCGGAGCCAACGACCGCGGCATCGGCCATTTTGGCCACAGCTGCAGCGTCGGCCTCGGTTTTTATGCCAAAGCCTACTGCGACCGGCAGGCTGGTGGCTTGCCTGATACGCGCGAGTGCACTGGCGACGTCTTTGGGGTCAATGTTCTTTGAGCCGGTTACACCCATGATCGAGACGTAATAAAGAAATCCGGTAGCGCCATCGAGCACTGCGGGCAGGCGGCGCGCATCCGTTGTGGGTGTGGCCAGGCGGATGAGGTCCAGACCTGCCGATTTTGCGGGGACACGAAGCTCGTGGTCTTCTTCGGGTGGAAGGTCAACAATGATCAAGCCATCGACGCCGGCAGCCTTTGCATCGCTACTGAACTTGTCGACGCCGTAAGAGTGGATCGGATTGTAGTAGCCCATCAGTACGATGGGGGTCGCTTGGTCGCCCTCGCGGAAGCTGCGCACCATGGCGAGGGTCTTGGCCATGGTTTGCCCCGCTTTCAGAGCGCGCAGGGACGAGGCTTGGATTGCCGGGCCTTCGGCCATGGGATCGGTGAAGGGCATGCCGAGTTCGATGATGTCGGCGCCGGCAGCCGGCAATCCCATCAGGATTTCCAGGGACGTATTGTAGTCGGGATCACCGGCTGAAATGAAGGCCACGAAGCCGGCGCGGTTTTGTTTTTTGAGGTCGGCGAAGCGGGCGGCGATGCGGCTCACAATTTCGCTCCCAAATGTTCGGCGACGGCGAAGATGTCCTTGTCGCCGCGGCCGCACATGTTCATCAGGATGATTTTGTCGCGCGCCATTGTCTTTGCCAGTTTTTGGGTGAAAGCGAGGGCGTGGGCGGGCTCCAGTGCGGGGATGATGCCTTCTTGCAGCGCGCAAAGCTGAAAGGCGTTGAGCGCTTCCTTGTCGGTCGCCGAGACGTAGTTGACGCGCTTCATGTCGTGCAGCCACGCGTGTTCAGGGCCGATGCCGGGATAGTCGAGGCCTGCGGAAATCGAATGGGCTTCGATGATCTGGCCGTCGGAGTCTTGTAGTAGATAGGTACGATTGCCGTGCAAGACGCCGGGGCGTCCACCGGCGAGTGAGGCCGCGTGCTGTCCGGTTTCGAGGCCGTGACCAGCGGCTTCGACGCCATAGAGTGCGACTTCGGGATCGTCGAGGAAGGGATAGAATAATCCCATCGCATTGGAGCCGCCGCCAATGCAGGCGATAGCGGCGTCGGGCAGGCGGCCTTCGGCTTTGTGCATTTGTGCTTTGGCTTCAATGCCGATGACGGATTGGAAATCGCGCACCATTGCCGGATAGGGATGGGGGCCTGCGACTGTGCCGATGATGTAGAAGGTGGATTCCACATTGGCCACCCAGTCGCGCATGGCTTCGTTCATGGCGTCTTTCAGCGTGCGTGAGCCGGAGGTCACGGGCACGACTTCGGCGCCGAGCAGCTTCATGCGGAAGACGTTAGGTGATTGGCGCTTGATGTCTTCCTCGCCCATGTAGACGACGCAGGGCAGACCGAAGCGCGCGGCGACGGTCGCAGTTGCCACGCCGTGCTGGCCCGCGCCGGTTTCGGCGATGATGCGCGTCTTGCCCATCCGGCGGGCGAGCAGGATCTGACCCATGCAATTGTT
>JANOFD010000267.1:0-1194 GCA_031413455.1 Rhodobiaceae bacterium | reverse complement strand
AAGCGCCTGACTTCCAGAAAATCATCGAGGAAGATATTTCTGCGACCACCATCGGTCACTTGAACAAAGGCCTGCTCTATGCGCACGGCCTTGATGAGGGCGGAAATCCAGCGCAAGGCCAGGGGGGACATGACGACAGCTGGTACGCCGTTCGCGACGCCCTGTTCGGCAAGAATGCGTTTCCGATGCCCGACGTGCCTGCGAATATCGGCCGCCCTGAGATCGGCAGGCTCATGCCGCAACTGGACAAGCCATACGAGGACTGGATTCTTCTGCTCATGAACGTGCTGATGATCGAAGTGCGCGCCGAAGCTTTCTTTGCCTTCTGCACCAACATCATGCGTTCGCCTGACGTATTCCGCGACCGGCGTGCGGCGGCCTCGCATGCCGCCGACCTGGTCGAACGCATCCGCACGGACGAAGCTATTCATGTCGCCTATTTACAGTCCTTTGTCTCTGAAATGCGCAGCTACACGATCAAGGCCCTCGACGGCTCTCGCATTAAGGGCGCCACCCTCATCGATCCGATATGGGAGGGCATGATCAACTGGCATTCGGTTATTCAGGCAGACTTCAGCCGCGAGCAGGGCCGTCAAGCCATCGAAGCGCGGATCAACAAGCGCCCCGATGGGCGTGCAATTCTCGCGCAGTTCGACGCGCTGGAACAGAAGGAAGCGGCATAATGAAAGACCTTCGCGACAAAGTCGCCTTCATCACCGGCGGTGCCAGTGGTCTGGGATTGGGCATGGCCAAAGCCTTTGGCCGCGAAGGCATGAAGGTGATGATCGCCGACATTGAACAGGCTGCGCTGACGCGCGCGGTGCAGGAACTCAAAGACATGCAGGTGCGTGCCGAGGGTGTGCTCTGCGATGCGGCGTCGCGCGGCAGCCTGCGTGAAGCCGCTCTGAAAACGATCGCCACCTTCGGCAAGGTTCACGTGGTCTGCAACAATGCCGGTGTCGCCGTTGGCGGGCCATTGGGCAGCATCGACGAACGGGACTGGCAATGGGTGACAGACGTCAATCTGTTGGGTGTTGTCTATGGCACAGAGATATTTGCGCCCCTGATCGAAAGCCACGGCGAGGGCGGGCATTTCGTCAATACGGCATCGATGGCCGGTATGTTGGGCATTGCCAACATGGAACCGTATTGCGCCACAAAGTTCGCCGTTGTTGCGATGTCGGAAGGGTGGTC
>JANOFD010000266.1:0-2513 GCA_031413455.1 Rhodobiaceae bacterium | reverse complement strand
ACGCTGCCAGGCTTCGGCACGCTTCTCGTGGTCGCCATTGAGGTTCATTTCGCCGAGCATCGTCATTGTGGCTTCGGCACCTTCGCGCCGGCGTTCAAACCACTTGTCCAGATTGGATTGAAACCCATCCAGCATGAGTTTCTGCGTCGCGATCACCCGCTTCATCGACTCGAGATAAGCAGTGTTGGGAAACGGCACATGAACGAGATCGCTCAACACTTCTGAAGGTGATTTCTCTTCGGCCATGGATCGCAGTCCTTTTTGTTCGTGCAATACAAGCGTGACTTGGGCGCGTGGTTTTTTTGAGGCGGCGGGATAGGTTCATATGCACATGGGGTGCAATGCGGTCTGTTCCAAGTCTGTGCAGTCCGACGAAGCAGCGTGCCCAGTGTCTGCATAGCAAATGTATGGTGTTGCGCACAGCATGGTTGTGAGGGTTGTCAACCGTGATGGCGAACCCAGTTCGGTGGCTCGGTTCACACTCAGAAAGTTGTATTCTTTCGCTTCGGCAATCATTGGGAGTGGTTGGCGGTTTGAGATGTCAACGCCTTTGCTCGATTGGATTCGCAAATGTGTGGCTGATGGGACCCAGTTCGGCTGATTTGTTGCTAGCCGGCTAAAGCCCCCCAAACCCGGTAGTTGTTTGGGTGGGGGTTACCACAGCTTGGTGGCGCTTCTGACACGTGAAAGGGGAATAACGGTGCGTGGCGTTGATTTTTAAGGGCGCAAGGCCAAAATCAGCAGGTGTCGGGTGGTCAGCGGACGTGGGGACGTCCAAGGCCAACCGACTAACCGCCAAGGCGCATTTAAAACGCGCGCCACAAGCGGGGGGCGCGGGCTCTCTAGTGAATTCGGCCGGAACAACGTCACCAGCGCTGTCCGATATATCCGAACCACTAGGAGCCCGCTGTTATTTTGGGGCACAGCAATCCACGAAATTATGAGGTCTTGCGGGTACTGGCGCGCCGCTTGAGGTCTTCTGGTGTGATTGCGCCATCACCGTTGCGATCAGCTCGCATAAATTGAGAACGTGCCCTGCCGCCGAATTCATCGGGTGTGATGGCGCCGTCCAAATTCCAGTCTGCATAGCGCAAACTATCAACGTTGTCCCGGTCGCTGCGGTCAAAGGGCGGGCGCTTGGGATCCAAACCTTGTGCCTGGGCTTTGATACGCCAAGCCTCGTACCGGGCGTTGCGCTCAACACGGCGAGCATCGGAGTGGCGTTGGATTTCTGCGGCGTCGAGACGGCCATCGCCATTGGTATCGACGGCGCTAAACTCAGCGCTCAAGGTAGCATCCATTTCAAGGCGCGTCAGGCGGCCGTCTTTGTCCGTGTCGTATTGCATGAGCCGTAAGTCTGCTGAGGGTCCGCCTTGACCGCCGCTGCGTGTTGATTTGGGTGAGCCGGTGTCCAGGACCGTTGTGTAGCCCAGGGCGAGGGCGCCAGCCGCCACCACCATTGTTCCCGCGACGGCACCGATCCAGATGATGCGTGTCATTTGTCTCTCCGTGTGTTTGTAACCACTGAAATTGTGGCGATTGGAGACTGCACAATCCGTGTTGCGGAGAAATGGCGGTGACGAAGCAATTGTGTATGAAGGCGTGTCTGGCCCTCTTGTTGACATAATTTGTTACAATTTTGGGTCGTGAAACTTCTGGCGGGCCCTCAGAAAACCGATGAGCGAAAAAAGCTTTCACCTTCTGGTGGTCGATGACGCGCGCGAGATTCGCGATCCGTTGGTGAAATATCTGCAAAACAATGGCTATCGCGCGATGGGGGCCGAGAGTGCTGGCGCGGCGCGGAAACTGCTGCGGACCCGGGCGTTCGATCTGGTGGTGCTTGATGTGCTGATGCCAGGTGAAGACGGGTTGAGCTTTTGCAGATATCTGCGGGAAACCGGCGATATTCCCGTGCTGTTTCTCACGGCAAAGAGCGACGAAGTTGATCGGATTGTCGGCATCGAGCTGGGGGCGGATGACTATGTGGTCAAGCCGTTCAATCCGCGCGAGCTGTTGGCGCGCATTGGCGCGATCTTGCGGCGGGTGACAGCCATGCCGCTGCGGCAGGAAAGTGCCGGGCCACCGCGTGTTCAGTTCGGCCGGTGGGTGCTGGACAACGTGCGCCGCGAGCTTGTGAATGAGCGTGGAGCAGGCGTGGCGCTTTCGACGGGCGAGTACAAACTTTTATGTGCGCTGATTGAGCGGCCGAATTTGACATTGCGGCGCGAGGAGCTGCTGGATCTGATTTCCGGTCGTGAGGCGCAAGCCTATGATCGCGCGGTTGACAATGCGGTCATGCGCTTGCGGCGAAAACTTGAAGACGATCCGCGCCATCCCAAACTTATCCAGACGGTGTGGGGCGGTGGTTATGTTTTCGCGGCCGAGCCGGTTACGCTGTGATGGGGTGGCGGGTCCCGCTGTGGGCTGAGCTGTCGTTTGTGATTTTGCTCGCTTTGGTCGCGTCGAACGCGGTGACTTTTGTTCTGGCTGAATCCCGCCGCTCGAGTGACATC
>JANOFD010000265.1:0-1535 GCA_031413455.1 Rhodobiaceae bacterium | reverse complement strand
AGTCAACAATTTCTCAAGAATCGGGGCCAAAGCACGTTCGATTTGTGTGCGCGCATTCGCCAAACCGCCCTGTATCGATGTTTGCCGATCCTGGACCTTTTTCTGGAGAGCCTGACGACGATTTTCCAATTCCTTCACCTTTGTCTGCCTGGCCTGTGGCGACAAAACATCGGCCTGAGCCTGCAGCGCCTGAATGTCGGCTTGGATCTTTTTGTTTTCTGGAGCGTAGTCAGTCTCCATCTTCTTCGCCAAAGCCTCAACCTGCTTATACATATCAACGCCAACCGCAGACTTTCTCAAAACCGTGCCGCGATCGAGAAAAAGAATCGTTGCGGCCGGGGCAGGCTTGCCCACAGCTGCCACCGGCGCAGCTGGCTTCGGTGGAACTGGCTGCGCCAAAGACGTGCCAAAAGCGAATACGGATGCAGTCACCGCGAATGCGGCCACGGCCCAACGGGCCTTCTTTGTAGTCATGACAATAATCTCCTGGAGCGGATTAAAATTTCGTTCCTGCGCTGAAGCGGAAAGATTCCGTTTGGTCATAGTCTTCTTGGTTCAAGATCTGGGAGAAATCAAGGCGTACTGGACCAAAAGGTGAGTTCCAATAGACGCTGACACCCGCTGATGCACGAAGAGCCAAGTCGTCCACGATACATGTCAAAGGACCGCACACTGGCTTGTCCGCCACTGTTCCGACAGTTCCGAAATCAGTAAATACTGCCGTCTTGATGCCAAGTTCTTCAGGCAAGAAGTTTGGGAACCGCAATTCAACGGTACCAATGCCGTAGGCCTCACCACCAACTGACGGAGGCGTGCCGGCGGGTGACGCAATGTCTCGGGGGCCAATACCTGACGTCTTAAATCCTCTGAAAGAGCCCCCACCTTTAAAGAACCGGTCATTGGTCGACAGCGTTTCGTCGCCGAACGCCAAAATATAGCCGCCACTCACAGCCACATTGAGGATCAGATCATCAAGCCAAAGCCGCTTAAACCAATTGGCGTTTAGCTCGGTCCTGACATATTGCTTGTCACCGCCAAGGCCGGCAGCGTCCACACTCCAAGTCAAATCAACGCCGTTCTTCGGTTCAATGGGGTCGTCTTTTTCGTCATAGGCATATGTAAACCCTGCGGACGACAGCAAGGTCACGCCCTGCTCGACATCCCCTGCGGGGCCAGTAATCCGAACGTCATCTTGCCGCAACGTGTACCGCAGTCCCAACCGCCCGAATTCAGACAGCGGGAATCCAAGCCTCAAACCCAAACCGCGAATATCAGCTTCGTAGTTCGACTCATCAAATACGGAATGCGTATTATACAAATCAAACCCGGCAGACATGTTGCGATCAAGGAAATGCGGTTCTGTAAATCGCAAGTCAATTTGTTGCCGGATGCTCGACAACGAAACCTGCAATCGCAAAAACTGCCCGCGACCCAGCAAATTCTTCTCCGTCAAACTTACAGCGCCGACGACGCTGTCCGCTGAAGAAAATCCGGCGCTGACAGAGAACTCGCCAGTGGACTGCTCCTCAACTTCA
>JANOFD010000264.1:0-7855 GCA_031413455.1 Rhodobiaceae bacterium | reverse complement strand
ATTGACCGGAATGACGCGATGCCCCTTGGCCTGGAGAAAGGCCATTACTTCGTGGGAGTCGCGGGCCGGGTTCGCGGAGGCGCCGACAAGCGCGATGGTTTTTGCAGATTTGAGCACGCGGATGATCTGGTTGTCCGGTGTTTCAATCATGTGTCTGTTCCTTTTGCTGCGCCAAAGCCCCCCACGCTACACCTCCCACTTGGGCTGGCGTTTTTCGATGAAGGCGTGGATGCCTTCTTGGGCGTCGGCCTCGCCCAAGTTTCTCGTCATGGCTTCGCTGGCGAAGATGTAGGCGTCGGACAGACCCATTTCGAGTTGGCGGTAGTAGGCTTCCTTGCCGATGGCGATGCTGGTGCGGGATTTTGACGCGATTTGATGGGCGAGGTTCAGCGTCTCGGCGCGCAGGGCGTCCGCGAGCACGACGCGATTGATGAGGCCGATGTCTCTGGCGCGGACGGCTGGCATCATGTCCCCCGTGAGCAACATCTCCATTGCCTGCTTGCGCGCGACGTTGCGCGACAGCGCCACCATTGGTGTTGAGCAAAAGAGGCCGATGTTGACGCCGGGTGTTGCAAAGCGCGCCTCCTCGGCGGCAACGGCCAAGTCGCAGCTGGCAACAAGCTGGCAGCCGGCGGCGGTGGCGATGCCCTGGATCTGGGCGATTACGGGTTTGGGCAGGCGGACGATGGTTTGCATCAAGTGGGCGCATTTGTGCATCAGGCGTTCGAAGTAGTCGCGGCCGTGGTCGCCGTCTTGCCAATGCGGAGTCATTTCCTTGAGATCATGGCCGGCGCAAAAGACGGGGCCATTGGCGGCGATGACGACGACTCTGGTTTTGTTGTCGTGAGCGGCCTCGTCCAACGCAGCCTGCAGAGTTGTCATCAAGCCCTCGGATAGGGCATTGCGCGCCAACGGGCGATTGAGCGTCAGCGTCAGGACGGCACCTTCGCGTTCGGAAAGGATCGGCGGTGCGTCGGTGGTTGGTTTGTCGGGCATGACCGGCATCCTTGTGGAGTTTGACAGAGTCTATCATGATAATATTGTGACAACTTACAATTTCGCCCTTGCCATGCGGCACAGCCGACGGAGCCGGAATCATGCATCGATCACTGACGGCGTTGTTTGCGTTTCTGCTGACCGCGTCCGCTGTCGCCAAAGAAGCGCCTGCGCCCGCCAGGGGCTGGACCACCGTTAAGCCCGGCGGCGACACCGTGTGCGCCGATGGCTCGCCCTATAGTTTCAGCGTCAAACCGGCCGCGAGCGACAAGCTCGTCCTCTTTTTCAACGGCGGCGGCGCGTGTTGGTCGGCCGAGACTTGCAATCCGAAAGCCGAGCGCCCGGTGTATTATTCGACGGCGTCCTTCCCGGGCAACGACCCGGCGGTCAGAAGCGGCATCTTCGATGCCACGCGCCCCGACAATCCGCTCGGCGCGTGGAGCTTTGTGGTGGTGACCTATTGCACGGGCGACGTGCATCTCGGGGCGCGCCGCGTCAAGTACGGTTCGGGCAAAAACAAATTCTCGATCGAGCACAAAGGTTATCGCAATTCGCAGGCGGCACTGGCTTGGGCCTTCAAGCACTATCCCGCCGCCACATCCGTCCTGGTGACGGGCAGCAGCGCCGGGGCGATTGCCGCTCCGTTCTATGCCGGGATGGTGGCCAAGCGCTATCCGAAGGCCCGCGTCTCGGTGTTGGGCGACGGCGCGGGCGCCTATCGTGCGGCCGCTATCCCTGGAATACTCCGCAGCTGGGGCGTTGAAAAAATCGCGCCGGCCTGGTTGCGCAAGCGCGGTGGTTTGCCGCTCAACTTCGAGACATTTTACAAAATCAATGCAGCCAAGTTTCCGCAGGTGCGGCAGGTGCAATATAACGCCGCCGGCGACGCCGAACAGGGAGGATTTTTGCAGCTACTGGGAGAGCAGGGCAAAGTCGAACCGGCGCTGCGGGCAAACTTGAAGGAACTTAGGCGCGATATTCCGGACTTCAGAATCTATACCGCGCCCGGCACGTCGCACACGGTGCTTGGGTTCCCGATCTTCTACGACTTCAACGTCGAGGGCGTATCGCCGGCGCGCTGGGTTTCGGATTTCGTCGCAGGCAAGCCGGTCGACGACGTCGACTGCGCCGACGACGCCAAGGGCTGCACCGAGCCTCAGTAGGCGGCGGGCTCATCACCAAGGGAATCGGTGGTTATGTGTGGTATCATGTTACCACTTGCGAATTTCGGCGCTATTTGAGCGTTTTTTGGCGATGCCGCATTGACAGATGCAAAAGCGGCCTCTATCCACCGGCCCTTCATTTCGGACCACCAAGACGGAACACTTACGTCCATGTCGACCTATTCGGCCAAGGCGTCAGAGATCAAAAAGGACTGGATACTGATCGACGCCGAAGGGCTTGTCGTCGGACGTCTGGCCTCCGTGATCGCGACACGCCTGCGCGGCAAACACAAACCCAGCTACACACCCCATATGGATTGCGGTGACAATGTCATCCTGATCAACGCCGACAAAGTCGTTCTGACCGGTAATAAAATGACCGGCAAGGTGTTTTACTATCACACCGGTTATCCGGGCGGGATCAAGGAACGCGTTGTCGGCAAGATTTTGACCGGCAAGTATCCAGAGCGCGTCATGCAAAAAGCGGTTGAGCGCATGTTGCCGGGTGGGCCTTTGGGCCGCCGCCAGCTGGGCCATCTGTTCGTATATGCAGGGGCAGAGCACAAACACGAAGCTCAGCAACCCAAGACGCTCGACGTCAAGTCCATGAATTCGAAGAACGTGAGGCGCAAATAATGGCCGATGAAGTTCGCTCCTTCTCCGATGTGAAGGCGACGCTGATCAAGCGTCCGACGCAAGAAGCCGCGCAGGCTGCCGATCCGGTCAGCAAGCGTGACGCGCAAGGCCGGTCTTACGCCACGGGACGGCGCAAGAATGCCGTCGCGCGCGTCTGGATCAAGCCAGGCGCCGGTAAGGTGACCGTCAATAGCCGGGAAGAATCAGTCTATTTCGCCCGCGCGGTGTTGCGTATGATCTTGCGCCAGCCGTTGGTTGTGACGGGCCGCGAGACGCAGTTCGATGTTGTGGCGACAGTTGTCGGCGGTGGCTTGTCGGGCCAGGCCGGTGCGGTTCGGCACGGCATTTCGCGGGCGCTGGTCTGCTACGAGCCCGAGCTCAAACCGATCCTGAAAAAGCACGGCTTTATGACACGCGACAGCCGCATGGTGGAACGCAAGAAGTTCGGCAAGGCCAAGGCCCGCCGCAGCTTCCAGTTCTCGAAGCGCTAAGCAAAGTACAGTTTCCGCGCCACGCGGATGTGAGCGGGGTAAGGGCGTTCCGGCAACGGAGCGCCCTTTCGTTTTGGAGCAGGGCTCACACGAAGCAACGAAGATGCGAAGGCATGGTTTCGTTGTTGAACTTCTTCGCTCCATCGTTTCTTCGTCTGAGAAATTCTGTTATTCCAGCTCGAAGCAAATGCATTGAGATTGCACGATGACCAAGTTTAATGGCCTTCCCAAAGACTTCTTTGTGTTCTTCAAAGACCTCGCCAAGCATAACGAGAGGGCTTGGTTTGAGACGAATAAGCAGCGTTATAAAGACGTCGTGGTTGGTCCGCTTTGCGATTTTATGGAGGCAGTGGCGCCTCGGGTGGCGAAGATTTCCAAGCACATTGTTGTTGATCCGCGGCCGAATGGCGGCTCGATGTTTCGCATTTACCGGGATGTGCGTTTTGGCAAGGACAAGCGGCCCTATAAGGAGAATGCGGGTTTGCACTTCCGCCACGGATTAGGGCGCGATGCGCATGTGCCGGGGTTCTATATTCACTTCGATCCGAATGAAGTGTTTTTTGGTGGCGGGGTTTGGATGCCGGATCCCGGTGCGCTGAACAAGGTGCGCCACGCGATTGCCGATGATCCGAAGGCCTGGACTAAAGTTGTTGCCGACAAGGCTTTCGTGAAGGTGTTCAAGACTATCGATGGTGAGGCGCTGGTGCGGCCGCCCAAGGGTTTTGATCCGGAGCATCCGCTTATTGACGACATCAAGCGCAAGAGTTTCTTCGCAATGCATCGCAGTACGGCGAAGGTGGCACAAACTGCGGGCCTCGTTGATGAAGTGGAAAGCGCGTTCAAGGCCGCCAAGCCTTTGATGAAGTTTCTGTGCGGTGCGCTCGATGCACCGTTCTAATGGCCAAGGATTGACGCGTGCTGTTTGCGCATTGCTGCTTTCGGGGCTGGTCTCGTGGGCCAGCGCGGCCGCTGAACGCGAGCGTGCCGTGATTGCGGGCGGCGTTTCCCGGGCCTACACGCTTATCGCGCCTGACGGCCCGCCCGCTTCGCTGCCGCTGGTCATCGTGTTTCACGGCGGGGGGCAGACGGCTGCGAAAGCGCGAGGCTATACGCGTTTTGACGAAGGGGCGCTGCGTGAAAGATACGTCGCCGTCTATCCCCAGGGGCTTGGCAATAATTGGAACGATGGACGCCAGTCCGCCGGGTTGCTGGGCCGGTCGGCGGCGCGCGCCGATGATGTCGAATTCACGGCCCAGATAATCATCCAATTGACGAGCGAGCATGTTGTCGATCCAGCCCGCGTGTTTTTGGTGGGCGCGTCCAATGGCGGGATGATGGCGATGTATGCGGGTTGCCGGCTTGAAAAACTTGTCACCGGTATCGCGCCGGTGGTTGCCAATCAGCCAACCGATTGGCGCTGCGGCGCGTCAAGGCTGCCCGCACTGTTTATCCACGGTACTCAAGACGAGTATATGCCTTATGCCGGAGGGCAGGTCGCTGCCAAGCAGTCGCGTGTGGATTTGGGGCGCGTGCTGAGTGTGGACTCCACGATCACACTTTATAAAGAATTGAACTCCTGCCAAGGCGTCAAAGACAGCAAACGGCTCGACGCGTTCAAGGGCGATAAAACCATAGCCGTGGTGACGGAGTACGACTGCGGCGAGGCGCCCTTGAAGCACATTCTGATCGAAGGCGGTGGGCACACCTGGCCCGGTGCGCGGGTCGGGGTTGTGGCTGAATTTGTGCTGGGGCCGACAAGCCGGGAACTTAATGCCACGGCTGAAATATGGAATTTCTTTAAGAGCTTGCCGCCACGTTAACGCGACCTTTAAGCCGATCTGCGAGAATTTTCGTTCATCGGAATCGAGTACGCATAGATGTCCAACGCCGCGCGGCGCAAGCAGCCCCTAGTCCTGGTGTCGGAAGATTATAATCCTGACGTCTGGCAAACGCATGATGGGGAAAGCGAGACCCAGTCCTGGCTTGCGGTGGCGCAGGATCTGTGGGGGCGCGGTTGCTTTGGGCCAGGTCAACTCGATGCCATGCGCCAAGGGGCGGGCGGGCTGACACTCGACAAAAAGAAGGTCGTAGGGGCGCTCGGATGTTCGATGGGTGGATTGGGCCAGGCGGCTGTTGATTACGGTGCCAATATCGATGTCTTTGAATGCGATGCTGAGGTGCTGGCCTATTGTGAGAGTCATGCCGGCAAGTTGTTGAAGTTCGCCGCGTGGAACCCGCACGTACCCAACCTGAAGGCTGAGCGTTATCATGCGCTCATCGCGTCGCGTGCGTTTTCGTTGACTGAGGATGTGGGCGTTCTCGCGTCCCATCTTGCGAAGGGGCTCAAGGCTGGCGGTAATTTATTTGTTGATGAACTCTATGCGGCGGACGCATCGACGGGTCAATTGATCGGCCAAGCCATCGCCGGTCCGGGTCAGAAGTTCTATCTGCATTCGCAAGACGAAGTGCTGCAAGCCTTCAAGGGAACCCATGCTGAGTTGCGATCAAGCGCGTCCGCCAACGAGGCTCTCATGGCTGTGATCCGCAAGGGTCTGATCTACGGTGAGGAGTTGGCGCATCTGTTGAAAGCAATCCCCCAACCGTTTGGCCGGCAGCGCCTGATGGCCTTTGCCAACGAGCTTCAGCGCGCGGCAGTGCTGTTTCAAGCGCTTGAGAAGGGGCTGGTTACCGCAGGGCGCTGTATTTTCTTTAAGTCAAAGTAGTTGTGAAAACTTATTGAACCTGTGACGGTTCAATGCGCCTTCACCCACCGCGTCGCGTAGAACGCGGCGGCGCCGATGAGGAAGCAGATGGCGCCGATGATCAACGCGAGGTCATAGTTGCCGGTGGCGTCGTGGACTTTGCCGAACAGGACGAGGCCGGTGGCGGTCGACAGGGCACCCGCAGTGGCGATTGCGCCGAAAATCGAGCTGTAGTTTTTGAAGCCGAAGCCGCGGCTGACGAAGAAGGCGAGCAGGTCGACCTCCGATCCCTGTTGCAATCCGATGAGTGCTACCGCAAGTGCTGCCAGTGCGAATGAGGGTTCGGGGACAAGCAGCATTGCGGCGCCAATGGCTGGTATGCTGGTCATGAGTGCTGCAACCATGGAAGGTGGAAAGCGGTCGAGGGCGAAACCGGTCGAGAGGCGGCCAACAAGCAAGCCCGCCGCATAGAGTGACATGGCGATGCCACTGGCGGCTTCACTCAGGCCCTTGTCTGTGATCATCGGTGCGAGCTGTCCGATCACGCCGGCCCCTGGAATGTTCACCGCTACAAGTGCGAGCGCGAGCAGCCAGAAGCGCCGCCCCCCTAGCGCCTGGCGCAAGGTCATTTCGGGAAGCGCCGGGCCCACCGCTGCATCCGGCAGTTCGGCCCTGGCGATGTCTGCGGATGTTGTTGTCTTGCGCTCACGGCCGATCAGCCACAGTGCCAGAGGCAGGCCGACGCACAGTGTCACCGCAATAAGGGCGTAAAGCCCGGCGCGCCAGCCATAGGACGCAATAATGATGGTCAGGAAAGGAGGTACAGTGATCGCTCCGATGGAGGTGCCGGATGCAGCAACGCCCAGTGCCAGTCCACGCTGGCGATCAAAGGCGGCGATGACGGGGCGGGTGTAGGAGATCGCTCCGGTGCCTGCGCCAAAAATGCCGCCCGCAAACATGAACGCCAGATAGAGGGCGTAAGAGCCATTCACGCTGGCGAACCCCAGATAGACCAGCGACAGGGCGGGCACGCAGACCAGCACAACGCGGCGAAAGCCAACGCGATCAAGGATGCGCCCGACGATTGACAGCGAAATGGCACCGGCAAAAAAACCGACGGCGCCGGCGACCCCCATGTCGCCGCGCGTCCAGCCGAATTCGGTCGTGACGCGGGTGACGAAAAGGCTGCCTACCATGAGATAGAGCGCGATGCCGCTTCCCAAGCCGAAGGCCGCGCCCAGGACGATTTTCCAGCCCTGGCGCCATTCGGCGATGTCAGCTGCTTCAAATGGTTTTGCCATTGAGGGTTTTAGGGGCTCTTTGAGGCTGTGACGGCGCGCCGATTTGGCGAGAGTGGTCTATATTCGAGGCCTATTCAACCGGGAGGACTCTTCCGTCCTGGAGTGACTAAGTTTTCAAGACTCTTGAGCGGTTTGTCCCCTTGACTTGAGGTGTCGGGCTGCGCGACCTGTTGCCCCGCGTGGCCGGGGCCATCTGCTTGCGTCCGCCGCAACGACCGCCAGGGAGGCATTCATGCAAGATCATCGCGCCGCACTCAAAGCCAGCGACCCCGACATTTATGAAACGCTGATCGGCGAAGAGCGCCGTCAACGCGAAGGGGTCGAGATGATCCCGTCGGAGAATTACACATTCCCGGAAGTCTATGCGGCGCTGGGTTCGGCGTTCACGAACAAGTATGCCGAGGGTTATCCGGGGCGGCGCTATTACGGCGGCACCGAGTTTGTCGATGCGATGGAAAACATTGCGCGCGCCCGGGCCAAGGCTCTGTTCCGGGCTGAGCACGCGAACGTACAGCCGCTGTCGGGTTCGCCGATGAACCAGGCGGTGTATCTGGGTTTCATCGAAC
>JANOFD010000263.1:0-2302 GCA_031413455.1 Rhodobiaceae bacterium | reverse complement strand
AAGTAAGAAGTTGAACCACCAAGAACACCAAGGGTTTGGTGTTTTGTTTTTGGTGCGAAGCGCCAATGCGAAGAATTCGAATGCGCGGCTCGCGCGCAAGATTCCGGGAGCATCTTGCTGCTCTTGGTGTCCTTGCTGGTTTAATCTGCTCTGCTTCGCGCTTTGCGGCTTTGCGTGAAATTCTTACTACATCTCCCATGGCACCCAGTTGTGATGGTAGGCACTAGAGTGGAGAGTCAAGTATGCTGTCACCGCAACTTCACCAACGTCACTTTGAAAATTCCCGCTAAGCCGGCAGAAGGTGGCGCAAGGCTTGAACGATACGTTCGGGCGGACATGGCTTTTGAACGCTCGGCGCCCCCGAAAAAACACTCGGCAGTTGTTCAGGCAAATAACCTGATACAATGATAAAAGGAAGTCCGCGCGCCCTCAGCGCCGACGCAGCAGGGCCTGCGCTGACGCCCGCCAGATTGGCATCAAGCACCGCAGCGTCGAAGACGCCACCCTGGATCATTGCCAGCGCCGTCTCAAGTCTTCCCGCCACTCCGGCTATCTCGTAACCGGCATCAATCAGATACTCTTCGAGAGCGAAGGCGAGCATTGCCTCGTCCTCAACAATCAGGATACGCGTTTTATTACGGCCTTCGCGTGCCGTCGAACTATGACTCTTTTGCTTCTCTACCGATGTCACGTCAATGCGGCCTTCATCGGAGCGCTCAGCTTCCAGGAAACCCCTGCTGCTGCGTAATTGATCTCGGCAATGCCCTGAACCGCCGCCTCGGCCAATCGTCCAATCACGATCTGGCCGAAGCCCCCGCGTACAGGCACGGCGACTTTTGGGCCGCCATCTTCCTGCCACGACATTAAAAATTTTGGATCCGTGTCCGCTGTAACCTGCCAGTTGATGTGCACCCGCCCCTCCCCGTTTGACAGCGCCCCGTACTTGGCGGCGTTGGTGGCAAGTTCATGCAGCGCCATACCAATCCCCTGTGCGGCATCAGCCCTCAATTGCGCTGCAGGACCGTTTAACAGCACGCGCGTGCCGAACAAATCCTTGAAATGGGCAAGCTGGGCCTCAATGAGGTCCGATACATCAACACCAAGCCAGTGGTTTTTAACCAGCAGATCCTGGCCGGCAGACAGCGCACCGATGCGCTTGCACAAGCGCGCTGCGGCAGTCTCCGCATCGCCGTGCTTCGCACTTTGCTGGGCAACCGCCTGTACCACGGCGAGCAGGTTTTTGGCGCGATGGTTGACTTCGGCGATGAGCATCTTGACGTGCTCTTCCGTTCGCTTGCGGTCGGTAATGTCACGGATATTGCACTGGATGACGGGGCGGCCGCTCTCATTATATAGGTTGGCCACCACTTCAACTTCTCGATGTTGCCCCTTCTGGCTTTCAAGCGGCAAGTCATCGTAGCGCACTTGGCTCGTCCGCTTCAGATTCTGGATCATTTCCTGACTTGCGGCCTGGTCCTTGAGCAAGCCGATCTGATAAAGTTCCATTCCGACCAACTGGTCATGTGGATAACCCAGCAGCAATGTCATGAACGGGTTGGCTTCGACTATTTTTCGGGTGTCGGGGTCAATGATGAGGACCCCATCGTGCGCGGCCTCAAAGAGGCGGCGGTAGCGAATTTCGGAATCCAGTATTTTGCTTTCTTGGACCTTGCGCTCTGTCATGTCGCGGATGACGGCGAGCAGGCCGCTCGCCTCGCCTTGGGGATTCCGCATCACCGTGATTGCCGACTCGACATTCAGCTCGCAGCCGTCGTGCCTGACGTGAACGCTTTCACCACGCCATTCTCCGCGCTCGCGCAGGGCGGTTTTGAAAGCGTCTTCGTCGTTGGGATGCCGCCACCGGGATTCATAGACCTTGGACAATTTTTGTCCCAGACTGCGGGACGCGGCAAAATCGTATAGGCGCTCGGCGGCGGCATTGAGAAAAGTGATACGCATTTCGCCATCGACGGCGATGACTGCGTCGCTGACCTGAGCCAACATTTCACCCCGCATGCGGTTCGCTTCAGCGTCTTGGCCCTGGAGCGTGTAGACCTGCGGTCCGGCATCGGTCTCGATCACGAAAGCATCCACCTCGCCCCCGCGAATCGCGCGCAGCGCTTCCTCCGCATCACCGAGTCGCTGATGCAGTTCGGCATTTTCTGCGAATAGTGCCGATCTGGATGTTGATTTAGTGAGCATGAGGGGGAGCTGCAGTCGCAGCAGTCGCAACCGGCGTCTTCTGGGTCGCCTCAAGGAGGCCGAGCCCAACAAAGAAGCGTTCGGACTTCGACATGTCGCC
>JANOFD010000262.1:0-2643 GCA_031413455.1 Rhodobiaceae bacterium | reverse complement strand
GGCGGCCCATCGAAGGCCTGACGCTGCGCGCGGGTTACGAGAGCTTTGTTGGCTCGGGGCCGATGCCGATGCGCCACGGTCTGACGCTGGGCGAATTGGGGACTTGGTTCGTCAAAACGCTGAAGCTCGACGTCGACTACTGGGTGATTGAAATGCAAGGCTGGCAGCCCGATGCCGCGCCCGGCTACGGCTGGCCGGTGGGTGAGCGCAGCTGGGTCAACCCCAGCCCCAACGCGCCGAATTTGTGGATGGCGCGCGCTTATGCGGGGACAGTGATGCTCGAGGGCACGACACTGTCGGAGGGACGTGGCACGACGCGGCCGCTGGAACTGTTCGGCGCCCCCGACATCGAGGCGCGGGCACTCATGAAGGAGATGCAGGCGTTGGCGCCGCACTGGCTCAAGGGTTGCACCTTGCGCGATTGCTGGTTTGAGCCGACATTTCACAAGCATGCGCGCGCGCTCTGCAACGGCGTGCAGATCCACACGGAAGACCCCGCGCGCTATGACCACGAGGCGTTCAAGCCGTGGCGAATCCAGGCGCTGGCGTTCAAAGCGATCCGGCGCTTGTATCCGGACTATCGGTTGTGGCGCGATTTTCCATATGAGTACGAATTGGGCAAACTCGCCATCGATGTCATCAACGGCTCGCCGCTTCTGCGCGAATGGGTCGACGACAAGGCCGCGACGCCGCAGGACCTGGACGCGCTGACATTGCCGGATGAAACGGCATGGGCGGCGGAGCGGCAGGCGTATTTGCGGTATTAACACTGCCTCGTCGGGCGACTGTCAGACCTTGAGCCGGTTAAAGATTTGCCGCCTCCAAATTTAGTGATATCGTGACAGCTATGGTTGCCAAACGCCCTAAAACCGCCAAGCCAAAGCCGATCAGCGAGCAAGCGCTGCTCGACGAAATAGAACGCAAGAACTGGCCGGAAATCGAAAAGAAGCTGGCCACTGCGCGCGCGAGTGTGGCAAGCGGCAAGATACGCAAGTGGAACCTTGATCGGTTCCTGACCGATCTTGAAAAGCGCCGCCGCACTAAACAGGCTGCCGAGTAGTCGCACGTGGCCGCCACGCCTCGCCAACTCTATCTGACGCGCGAGGCTGAGGCTGACCTTGCGGATATCCTGAACTACATTGCCGACCGCAACCCATTGGCCGCCGGCGCGATGAGCGCAAAGTTCGACGATCTATTCGCGCGTATCGCCCTCGCACCGCGTTCAGGACGGCGGTCGTCTCGTCAACATGAGACTCGCCGCCGCCTACTTGGGAACTACGCCGTCTACTACGAGTTCGATGAACCCAGTGACAAAGTCATCATTTTGGCCGTCATTCATAGCGCTCGCGTTCATCACCGAATGCGCAACCGCTAACGGCGCTATCACTGAATTTCAAACGGTTATGAAGGAGGGGGACTTTTCAGTCCGTCCCTGCCGCCTTCATTTCGCGGGCGAAGGAGTGGCGTGAAATCCGCGACGTTCAGCGCACGATCCGCCTAGCATGAATTTGGTGTCTGACCGCATAGACTTGCAATGTTGGCAAGATGGCCAGTGATTGGCTATGCATGGCGTGCACGCAATGGGAGAACGCATCATGGCCGACTTTTCTGACTCGCTGAGCGCCGATCACTGCGCCTTCATCGCCAAGCAACCGGTGTTCTTCATCGCCACCGCCGCGCCGGGCGCCCGCATCAACCTCAGCCCCAAGGGCATGGACGTCTTTCGCGTGCTCGACGATCGCCGCGTCGGCTATCTCGATGTCAACGGCTCGGGCAACGAAACGCAGGCGCACTTGAACGCCGACGGCCGCGCCACGATGATGTTCTGTGCTTTCGATCAACCGGCCTTGATCCTGCGTATCTATGGCCGCGGTCGCGCCATCCTCCCGCAAGATGAACGCTGGAACGAATTGGCGCGGCGTTTCACGATGCTGCCCGGCACGCGCCAAATTTTCGAGTTCGACGTCGACAGCGTTCAAACCAGCTGCGGCTGGGGCGTGCCGCACATGACCTTCGACCGCGACCGCGAAACGCTCAGCCGGTATCACAGCGGCATCTCAGAGGCCGACCGCCTCGCCAGAATTGCCGGCCGCACCAAAAGCATCGACGGTCTGCCGGTGCGCCTGCAAACGCGGGTGCCGGGGTGAAGGCTCTTCTACCGCATCGACGAAGCTTCACGCGCAATGCTCATGGTCGGCCAGCACGTCTTCGATCACGCGTCGAGACCGTCTTGCAGCACCGGCATTCGTGCCCGGCAACCCGGCCAGCGTAATCAGCGCCTTCCACAGCGCCCAGCCGCGCGCGCGGGCCCAGGTTGGGGCGTCGAGTGCTACCGCGTCGCGAAACGCCTCCCGGCTCTCGCCCGCAAACAGCGTCCAGGCAATCGCCAAATCGCAAGCGGGATCGCCGACGCCGGAACAGCCGAAATCGATGACGGCGCTGAGCTGGCCGTTCTCCACCAGCAGGTTGCCCGCATCGACATCGCCGTGCAGCCAGACGGGTGTGCCGCGCCACGTCGCCGCCAGCGCCGCCTGCCACACCGCGCTTGCAGCGCCTGCATCGATTGTGCCGCCCAGCGCTGCAATCGCTTGCCGCGTTTCACCGTCATAAGTCGCCAACGGCCCGCCGCGAAAAAAATTATGC
>JANOFD010000261.1:0-2172 GCA_031413455.1 Rhodobiaceae bacterium | reverse complement strand
GAACGCACTCCGACATGTCCCAGATCCTTTCCGACAGGGTGTCCGTATGTGCAATGTTCGGCGACGTCGAGCGTGCCAGACAGTATGCCCGCGAAGCGCTTCACATGGCCGAACGGTTCGGATCTGATCGCAATATTGTCTACGCGCTTGCTTCCAACGGAATTGCAAGTGTGTTGGCTCAGCGTTGGGATGAAGGAACAGGTTTCTTTGATCGCGCACGACAGAGGATTGAATCTTCCGGAACCGGAATTGAGTGGGGCATGTTCATGGGTGGCCCGCACGCAGTTTGCCTCGCAGGTCTCGGACGCAGCGACGAAGCGCTCTTGACGGCGTTGCAAGGTGTCGAGCGGGCTCGCGCTGCTGGTCTTCCTGGTGCGGAAGCCCAAACAGGTATGTTCCGCGCTCGCGTACTGCGTATGCTGGGGACAGCAGATATACAGAACGAGCTGGAGTCTCAGATCAAGGAAACAATGGAGGGCGCGACAAAAATTGGGTTCGCCATGATGATACCGAGTTTGCTTCTTGAACGCGCAGGCCTCGCGAAACTGCGCGGCGACATGGACGGCATGAAGCGCGATCTCGCCGAAGCCCCGCCGCCGCTTCGCCGAAATGGGCGTGACCGGCTGGGACGACTACGCGAGATCGATCGAGGCGTGAACAACCCGCGAAACCCATGGCCGACGTAGAAGGCTCGATGGAACCCGCCGAGAGGCTCCACCTGCATGGACTACATCGCGCAAGGCCGCACCGTGGGCTTGTATGCCGCCCCAAAGCCGGTCTTGCCGGCTACCTGGCTCGGGAGTTTGGGGCAGAGCTTTGAGCCGTTGGCCTTACCCCACGCTCTCCAACTGATCCGATGCCTTGTACGGTTTGATTTTTGCGACTTGCGCGTTGATTTTGCGTTTGGCCTCAAGCGTGTCGAAGGCATTTTGCAGGCGCAGAAAATAACCTTCAGAGAGCCCGAAGAATCTGGCGAGCCGCAGATCCGTGTCGGCAGTTATGTCCCGTGTTCCATTGACAATGGCGTGAATGCGATTTGACGGAACGCCGATGGCCTGCGCCAAGCGGTTCTGGCTCATGCCGATTTCATCCAGGAATTCACCTTTCAGTATTTCACCGGGATGCGGGTTGTGCAGCATGGCCATAGTCAAGTTCCTTTCTGTCCGTTTTTCTCAATGATAGTCCACAATCTCGACCGCATGGGCTTCGCCATCGGACCAACGGAAACAGATGCGCCATTGATCGTTGATGCGAATGCTCATCTGCCCCTTGCGGCTGCCCTTCATGGGTTTCAGTCTGTTGCTCGGCGGCTTCGACAAGTCGTCAAGGGTCAGAGCCGCATCCAACTGGCGAAGCTTGCGAAGGGCCCGATCCTGCACATCAGGCGGAAATGACCGGCTGCTTAGACCCTGCCAGATGCGTTCCGTCTCTCGGCAGTTGAATGACCGGATCATGAGTTTCTGATGTCACCAAATGATATGTGATACGTACCATATAAAACTGGTACTTGTCAAGCGAAGAAGTCCGGCCAATCTGCCCGAGTCATCAGGCATTGACGTTGGTCACTCAGGCGGTTGAAAGTGTCCAATCTCGGAACAGGCATGAATCAAGATGAGTTTCTTTGATACAGTAGCCAAGGCCAAGGCGTTGCTTCAGGCAAACGCCCGCATCTCCGTCACGGGTCTGGCCGAAGAATTCTCGCTTGATGAGCGCGCGCTTGAACGCCTGATCGAAGAGCTTGTTGACGTTCAGGAAGTTGCCATACGCAAAGGGCGGGTGCTGACGTGGGCAGGCGTCAAGGCCCAAGACGCTCCGAAGTTACCACCCCCGTCTCGCGAAACCCCTAAGCACCTTGCCGACAAGATCCGCCAGTCGAAGGCGGCGGTCGAGGGGGAGCGCAAGCAGGTGACGGTGCTGTTTGCCGATGTGAAGGGCTCGATGGAGTTGGCCGAGAGCCTCGACCCTGAGGCGTTTTCGCGGATCATGTCGAGGTTCTTTGGCATTCTCACGGAGGGTGTTGAGCGCTTCGAGGGGTTTGTCGACAAGTTCACTGGCGACGGCATCATGGCTCTGTTCGGCGCCCCCATCGCGCACGAAGACCACGCCCAGCGCGCTTGTTACGCGGCGCTGCATCTTCGCGACCGGGCGCGGCAGTATGCGGATGAGCTCCGC
>JANOFD010000260.1:0-1955 GCA_031413455.1 Rhodobiaceae bacterium | reverse complement strand
CTTCTTCCAGGTCGAAGTCGAAATGTTGCCCGACGTTGTGGCAGATGACGGCGAGATCGAGGCGTTGGCGCGCACAGCGACGGCGCAGTTCGATAACTACGTGAAGCTCAACAAAAAGATCGCGCCAGAGTCGCAGGCCGAAGTGCAGCAGATTAGCGATCCGTCGAAGCTGGCGGATACGATCGCATCGCATCTGACTGTCAAGATTCCAGACAAGCAGGCGTTGCTCGAAATGATCAACGTCGGCGAACGGCTCGAGAAAGTGTTCGGGCTGATGGAATCGGAAATGAGCGTACTTCAGGTTGAGCGCAAAATCCGTACGCGCGTGAAGCGGCAAATGGAAAAGACCCAGCGCGAGTATTATCTGAACGAGCAGATGAAGGCCATTCAGAAAGAGCTTGGCGAGGGTGAAGAACAGCGCGACGAGCTGGGCGAGATCGAAGACCGCATCAAGAAAACCAAGCTGTCGAAGGAAGCAAACGACAAAGCGCTGGCTGAGCTGCGCAAGCTGCGGCAGATGTCGCCGATGGCGGCAGAGGCGACGGTTGTGCGCAACTATCTTGACTGGCTGCTGTCGCTGCCGTGGGGCAAGAAGAACCGGATCAAGAAAGATATCGCTGAGGCTGAGCGTGTGCTCGACAACGATCACTACGGACTTGAGAAGGTCAAGGAACGCATTCTGGAATACCTGGCTGTGCAGCAGCGCGCCGGAAAGTTGCGCGGTCCGATCTTGTGTCTTGTGGGTCCACCCGGCGTAGGCAAAACGTCGCTCGGCAAATCAATCGCCAAAGCCACAGGCCGCGAATTCGCGCGCATGTCGCTTGGCGGGGTGCGGGATGAAGCTGAAATTCGCGGGCATCGACGGACCTATATCGGATCGATGCCGGGCAAAGTCATTCAGGGAATGAAGAAGGCGAAGTCAGCCAATCCGCTGTTCTTGCTGGACGAGATCGACAAGCTTGGTGCGGATTGGCGTGGTGACCCGTCGTCGGCGTTGCTGGAGGTCTTGGAACCCGAACAGAATTCGACATTCAACGATCATTACCTCGAAGTCGATTTCGATCTGTCGGATGTCATGTTCATCACGACCTCGAACAGCTTGCGTATGCCGCAACCGTTGATGGACCGGATGGAGATCATCCGTATTCCCGGCTACACGGAAGATGAGAAGGTCGAGATCGCGAAACGACATTTGCTTTCCAAGCAAATGCAAGCCCACGCGCTGAAGGATGGCGAGTGGTCGATTACTGATGCGGCTTTGCTGGATCTGGTTCGCTATTACACGCGCGAGGCAGGCGTGCGCAGTCTCGAACGCGAACTTGCGAACCTGGCGCGTAAAGCTGTACGTGAAATCGTTTCGAAGAAATCGAAATCGGTGCAGGTCACGCCCAAAAATCTCGAGAAGTATGCGGGCGTGCGCAAGTTCCGCTTCGGCGAGATGGAAGGCGAGGACCAGGTTGGTGTTGTCACCGGGTTGGCCTGGACGGAAGTCGGCGGCGAAACGCTGACGATCGAGGCCATCATGCTACCCGGCAAAGGCCGCATGCAGACAACCGGCAAACTCGGCGACGTGATGAAAGAGTCGATCGATGCGGCGCGCTCGTATGTACGCTCGCGGGCCACGACGTTCGGGATCACGCCTCCGACGTTCGACAAACGTGACATCCACGTCCACGTACCTGAAGGCGCCACGCCCAAAGATGGGCCATCAGCGGGTGTTGCCATGACAACGGCAATTGTTTCGGTTTTGACCGGCATACCTATCCGGCGCGACGTCGCCATGACGGGCGAGGTCACGTTGCGTGGCCGGGTGCTGCCGATCGGTGGGCTGAAGGAAAAGCTGTTGGCGGCTTTGCGCGCCGGCATCAAGACGGTGATCATTCCTTCTGAAAATGAGAAGGACCTGGCAGAAATACCAGACAACGTCCTCAAGGGGCTGACGATCATTCCTGCGG
>JANOFD010000259.1:0-4839 GCA_031413455.1 Rhodobiaceae bacterium | reverse complement strand
GCCGTCTGTTGTGTCCGTGCCCTCTGTGGCGACGAGAAGCCCGCCTACGCCGAAGCCCCCGTACTGGCCGGAGAGCTTTCCGCCAGCAACGATGTCAACTGGCTGTCCGTTTACCAGGCCAATGTTTCTTGAAAAGAAGGGTCGGCCATTGACGCTGTCATCGAGATTATCGCCGCCAAATTCGAAGACGGAGGCATCTTGCAGAAAGAAGTCGCGCGATTCGGGTGTGAACAATCCGAAGCGGCCGGTGTTGACGCGGCGGTCGTCCAGAGGTGTGTCGGAGAAGTCCGTATTGAATGTCAATGTTCCCGTCAGGGATGGCGTAATCTTGTAGTAGGCGTTGCCGGCCGGTTGAAATGTCAGGTCGTTTTCCTGGGGGTCGGACCATTCATGCTTGAAACGCAACGAGCCATAGAGTTGCACGTCCAAACCCAGACCTTGCGTTGTATCCTTGATGCCAAGCATGTACCCGGACCGGGAGATGTCGACTGCGGGCAATTGGCGTTGTATTTGCGACCATCGAACGCGTTCGCCCTTGCGCCGGATGAGTCGAAACAAGTCGAAGCCCCAATCTTCGCGGGCGGCATCATAGGAAATACTGCGGAATGGAATGGCGACTTCCGCCATCCAACCGTCGCTGACGATGCGCGCTTTGGCACTCCATGTCGTGTCCCACTCGACCAGGTATTGGGTGTTGTTTTGAATGAGCGCATCGAGGCGCGCGCCCAAGGGGTTTACTTCAAAGGCATATCCGTCGCGACGTGACGTGTGGGGGTCGAGGTAGATTCGAATGAAATCGTCCTTGAATAATCTTCCGTCGCGAGACATGACCGTCGCGGTGATTTTTTCAGGCTCCCGGTCATGGGCGTGGATCGAGAAATAGATATTGTTCTCGTCGTAGAGAATGCGGATGACGGTGCGCTCAGACGCTGGAGCGCCCTCTTTGGGGTCCAATTGATAGAATTCGTCTATGGATGGCGCTTTCGCCCAAATGGCGTCCGAAATGTCGCCGTCGATGGATGGCGCGTCACTTGCCTGAATCCGCACCGGCCTGACGCTGGGCTGATAGGTTTGAAAATCGCGCGCTGGTGGCGCATTAGCGCCCTGCGCGTCAAAGCACAGCAAGGACACAATTAGTCCCATTGCCGTCAAACCTGACGGCCCCCCCAAAAAACCGCGCATTTTCCCCCCGCGACTATTGGAGGAAGACACCACATTGCGAGGACACACCTCCACCAAATCAGCATCGCGAACCTTCACGTTCGAGTGAAATTTGAGTGAGATGGTTTATGGGAATTGTGTAGCCGGGGCGCAAGGTGCCTGGTCTTGCAAAAAAAGATTTGGTCAAGAGCCAAAATTTTGAGGATTCCCGCTGGATAGGTTCGTAAGGCTAATTTAATTAAGGTTGCTACCCCCAGGGGTCGGACTGTTATAGAATACGCTTGATTGGGGAAGTTATTTCACAATTCCTGGCGCGTCGGGTGGGGGCCCATAGATGGGATCATTCCTGTTATTTATCATCGCTGTAGCGGCGCCGCTTCTGGCGGCTCTGGCCGTTGTGTGGTCGGAGGAGCGTCGGCGCTCTTATCTCAAAATGCGTATCGAGCGTTTGGCCCAGGATAATCGCGGCCTAAAGATGGCGATGGGTTCAAAGCTCCCTGCTGGTGAACCTTTGCCGGTGAACAGCGAAGCAGAGCGGCGCGAGGTGCAGGAACTGACGGCAAAACTGGCTCAGAGCGGCATACTGCTTGAGTGGTTACGTCTGGGGACGCGGCCGCCGGAAGAAGCGGCGGCACGCTTGCTGGGAGCAACTGCGCCGGAGGCAACACAGCTCAGTCACGTGTTAGCAGACTGGGGCGCGCCCGGCGTGTCTGTCGTGCTTGAGCGGATGAAAGAACGGCTGGCGTCGATCAGCGAAATGGAAATGGTTTGGGCCGATCCTCACACTCTGCTTGAGCGTGAAGGCAACGCGATGGCCGAGCGGGCCTTGTGGGTCTTTGAGCCTGAGTATGTTGTTGGCGATGGGCAGTTTGACGTCGATACGAAATTGGGAGCCGTTGCCAAGGCGTCCGCTGGTGTTGGTCTGCACAGCGGTTTGTACAAAGACGGCGAACCGACGCTTGTTATCGACCTCAAAGGGGCACGCGTGACCGTCGGCGGCGAGCAGCAGATGCAGGCCTGGAACAATGTGCGCGACCTCATTCGCAGTGGAACTATTCGCGAGCGCGATCCGGTCGATGTTTTTGTGATCGGTGGAGCCGTTGACGAATATGAAGGCAATCCGCGAATTGAGGGTCGGCACAGAAACGTGCGCATCACCTCTTACGATTACGGTCAACTGATTGCGCGCGCCAAGCGGCTGACGTTTGGCCTCTATGACGAGTTGAAAGATACCGCGCCCTTTATCCGTCACCAGCGCGACGAGATATTTGAAGCCCAACAAGCTGCGGCCAATCAAGCGGCCAGTGACGCATCTGCTCAGGCACAGGCCGAAGAGGCCGACCACGTGCGTCACGACGGCGACGATACCGATGTTGTACGTGAAGTCGACTATGCAGACTCGCCTCGCCGGGGTGATGAACCCGATGAGTTAGGGAGTGAGCCGCACAAAGATGCAGCTCAATGATCGAGGTTTGAAATTTCAATTCCACCCGTTCATCCTCGCCTATTTATGCGAACTGATTGATTTGTGGATTGCAGCATGGTCGCAGGCCATGCCTGCGATTGACTTTGAAGCGCGGCGTGTGTGGGCAGGCGACCATATCATCGCGCTCAATGATCAAGGTATTGAGATTGCCTGCGCTTTCAATACGGCGAACGGCGACATGGCTGGATTTGTGACCGTCGACATTAAAAGCGGGCATGTGGATCAGCTGGCAGTTGACCCGCGCTATTGGGGTACTGGTGCTGCCAAGGCTCTGATTGATGAGGCCAAGCGGCGTGCGCCGTCCCGGCTGTTCCTTGACGTCAATCAGGACAATCTGAGGGCGGTGCGGGTTTACGAGCGCGAAGGTTTCCGTCGCTGGGGCGAAGGCGTCAACGCGAATTCCGGCCTGAAGACGTGGCACTATGAGTGGCGGGTGTGAGCTCACGCGTCGCGGGTTGCTTTGATCAAGGCTGAGAAATCGACGCGCGCAATGGGTTCCAGTTTCTTTGCCAGGTCCACGGCCTGTGCTGAGGACTCGGTCAGAAAGTTGAATGAAAAATCCCGACGTTGCTTTTGCTGCTCCATGCGGGATTGCAAATGAGCCAGGCGTGGACCTGCCAGATCTGGGTTGATGGCAAGTTCGGACTCAATTTCGATGACGTCATCGGCGGATTCTATTGTGCCCTCGACACCCATCATGATCCGCAGCAGAGTGGTGTGAATGCGGGCGCGCATGGCGGGATCGCGCAGCTCGAACAGGCGTTCGCGGTTGCGGTCATAGACGTCAAGCTCGCGGCGAACCATGCGAAGCAGGCGCATGGTCACTGGCCCGTAGGGATCGCCTACACGGCGGGTGCGTTCGGCGGATTCAGCGGTGACACGGATCATCGACATCACCTCGCCGAAGAACAGGGCTGCTTGGCGTTCGCGGCGGCGGGTATCGACCCGGTGCTCGATTTGGGCCGCGACGAAACCGCCGGCGGTGGCCAGCAAGGCTCCGGCGACGACCGCCCACATGGTGTCGAGATTGGAAATGAAGTCGAAGGTTTCGGCGCGCACGGGCATGGGGCGGCTTTGACTCAAGGGCTGGATCAGCCCTTTGTAGTGGTTGGGCAGTCAAATGCGAAGCCCTTGAAGAGGTAGGCCCCAAGGGTTAAGAAGGCGCCCGCCTTTGGGGGATCGTCTAACGGTAGGACAGCAGACTCTGACTCTGCTTATCTAGGTTCGAATCCTAGTCCCCCAACCAAGCTCAGAACAGCATCCTGCTCTGTGTACTTATCCACTCTGGAAACGGTGGTGGACAGAGCATTTTTGAGGTGGAATTGGGACGACGTCCGCATCTGGTTTTCCAGTGAAAGCGACTTTTCGAGCCTTCTGCTCCGGGTTCAAACTACATGCTCCATTTTGCGTGCGTCACTCGCGGGGCTCGACCGAACCTCGTCGAAGTGCGGCTTGGCAGCAATTGCTTCATGTTGATCTTGATAGGATTTGCGCTTTTGTATGACGGACCTCAGACAGGCCGGATTTCACTTTCCGGCACAGACGGCCATGCTCCATAAACGAGGATATCTTTGGCGCGGCCGGTGCACACGCTGGTTCATTGAGCGCGTGGGACCGGTGGAGCGACAGCTTGCGCTGCCGCTCTCTCCAGTCAGGCCTCGATTAGTTCGCTGGGGGGAACGAAGAGACCCAACTACATAACGGCCTGACGAAAGACCGGTTCCAGGATGCGCTCAACTTTTTTCAATTGACCGCGCTTTAGGCCAACGACAGGGGAATGGAACTGGTTGCGCCACCGGGAGTTATTTTACTAGCAAACTCAAGGTGCGCTCATGCCGTTTATGTTACCGCCACTGCCCTACGCAAAGGACGCGCTCGCGCCGGCAATATCGGCGCTGACGATGGAAACCCATTACGAGAAGCACCATCGCGGCTACGTCGACAAGCTTAACAAGCTCACGGCCGACACGCCGATGTCGAAGAGATCTCTGGAGGACGTTATCACTAAGACGTGGGGCGACCCGGATGCGACGGCTATTTTCGACAACGCAGCACAGGTTTGGAACCACAATTTCTTCTGGCGTTCGATGAGCCCCACGGGAGGTAAACGCGCTTTGGGTCGCCTGGGCAGCCGTATCGAAGTGGGTCCGCGCTTATATCCCGGCAGATGACCGCGCCGAAGATGCCAAAAT
>JANOFD010000258.1:0-1610 GCA_031413455.1 Rhodobiaceae bacterium | reverse complement strand
CCGCGAGGCCGCCTCCGTCATCGTGATGCTTGGGAGAGCGGCGGATTAACCCTTCTCCTGCCTCGGGTGCTCGCGTTCCGATATTTGGCTGGCCTCTGCAACTTACGCTTGAGAGGGGAAAGACAGGCAAAAACTCGCTCGCAAATATGCCACTGCGTTCGATGTCCGCGTTTGGCCTAGGAATAAACGTGGTTCGAGTGAAGTCCGCTCACCCATTTTTCGGACGGCCGAAAGAAGACCCTCTCCCGCAAGGGGAGAGGAAGGGCAGCCTTCTTCCTCTCCCCGTGCGGGAGAGGGTCTTTTTTGCACTTCGCAAAAAAGTGTGAGGGGAACCTAGGCGGAGTGGCTTTCCAGTTCGTCAATGATCGCTTTGGCGGTGTCGAGGAGGTCGATGGCGCGGTCGAGGATTGTGTCGAGATCGGCGAAGCTTGGTTCGCGTGCCAGATCGGTTACCGCCGTCTTCAGGCGTTTGACCTGGGCGAAGAAAACCCGGAGCAAATCTTTGAGATTTGCGGGCATGGAGGTGGCCAGCATGGCGTCACCGTGGCGGTCCCAAAAACCCGTGCTCAGGCTCGGGCCGAATTTCTTGATGCGCGCGGCGAGTTCGCGGCGGTCTTTTGGATCGTTGAGGTTGACGTTCTGATCAATGATTGACTTGGCGATTTCGACCGCCGCCATCATGTTGTTACGCATCGCCTCGGAAAATTCGCGCGCGATCTGATCGGGATCGGCGAGGTTTCGCGGAAGGGGCGAGGCGTTGAAGAGTGGTACGACGCGCTGTGTTGAAACGCCGGGCAGATGGGATTCGAAAATCTGCACAGCACGGGCAATGGCGGCGAAGTCCTTGCCTGCGGCCAAGCGCATCTCGAGCTTGCCGATGCGCTGGGCCAGGATTTTGCTGTGTGATGGCTTGCGGGTTGCGGCTGACAGCGCCGCCCACAGAAGGGTGCCGCCTGCGAGACCGGCTGCAAAGAATTTCAGATTTTCACCGGTCAGGCCGATGCCGCCCAGAATATCCATTTGAGCCCCCGCCCCTGTCCGGCCACGATCATCGTGAATGGCGGTCACGTCAAGATGCGGCTTGAGTTACCGGATGGTTTCCCAACGGGGCCGTTGTTCTTGCAACGCCTATTCGCCGGTGTGGGGAAAGATCGAGTGTGTACTCGCTTCAAATGGGAAGTAAGTTAGATTCACCACGAAGGCACGAAGCACACGACGTAAGCACGAAGAAAAAAACAAGGGTGGGGAACGCGCCAACCTCTTCCTCCTTCGTGCATACTTCGTGTGCTTCGTGACTTCGTGGTGAAACTAATTTTTACTTACTCGACCGGTTCGGCTGGGTGTGGTCGTGGGATTTTCTGATGCTGACCGTTCTATTCATTCTGTCCGTGCTGGTGATCATCGATTTGTCGCCTATGTCATCACGTGGCGCGAGCAAGAGGTGATCGCGGTGCCCTCGTCACGCAGTTCTCAGCACGACGATTTTGGCACGGGCGAAGCAGTTCGCTGTGTGTTGCATGCAGTGCCTTCGTTCGACGGCAGTGTGCCGCGAATGCAGTTTACGGTGTTAGGTTCAACATCGGACCGACTCCCGTTGCCCCCGGAAGACG
>JANOFD010000257.1:0-8825 GCA_031413455.1 Rhodobiaceae bacterium | reverse complement strand
TTCACTGAACGCCGACAGCGGTTTGTGCACGATGCGATCCGCGACAACCTTCGCCCGCGGCAGCATAGGCACGACCGCCAGGTTCGCCAGGCGCAGCACCCGCTCGATCTCCATGCCGGTTCTAAAACCATTGTCGAGCCTCTCCAAAACCAGCGCCAGCAAGAACCCCAACACCGCCGAACCCACGAACGAAACACCCATGATCATGGTCTTGTTGGGAAAGCTGGGCTCGCTGGGCACCGACGCCCTCTGGATCACCCGCGCATCGGCCGTCTGGATCTGATCCTTCTGCTCGGTTGCTTTGAACCGGGACTGAAAAGTCTCATACAGCGTGCGATTGGCCTGCGCCTCGCGTTCCAGCTCGCGCAATTTGACCGAGGCATGGCCCTGCGAGTTGGCGGTGCCCTGCACCTCGCGCATGCTTTCTTCCAACGACTTCAAGCGCGCCCGCGCAACCGAAACTTCGTTGGAAAGATTGCGAATGATGCGCTTGACCTCTTCCTCAATCTTCAGGTCGAGGTTCAATTTCTCGTCTTGCAACGCCACCATTTGCGGATGGCGGGCACCATACTTGGTTCCCAGTTCGGCTTCCTTGCGCACAAGCTCTGCCTGTTGCGTCCGCAAAGTCGAAACCAGGGGCGAGTTGATGACCGCGGCCAAAGAATCGACACCGCTGCCTTGCTTGAACAGTGTGTTGACCTGCCGGAACTTGGCCTCCTGCTCCGCCAAATTCGAGCGTGCCAACACCATCTGCCCATTGAGGTCCGACAATTGCTCGTTGGCAAGCGAACTGCCGCCCTTGCCGTCAGTCAAATCGTTGTCGGCTTTGTATTGCTCGACGGCGTTCTCCGACAGCCGGACTTTTTCCGCCAACTGCCCCAGCCGGCCGTTCAGCCAATCGGTGGTCTTTTTGGCAGCGTCGAATTTCGTTTCAAGCTGATCGATCGTGTATTGTTCGGCGACCGCATTGGCGATCAACGCCGCTTTCTGCCGGTCGGACGAGTCAAAGCTCACCTTGATGACAGATGAGCGGCCTTGGGTTGCAACCGACAATTTTCCGGCAAAGCGTTTCAACGCGCCCGGACTAACTGTGGGCGCAGGGCCCCCCTTTGCAATGACAAGTTTTTCAGCCGCCGCCGAGGCAAACCATGATCCCGGGTTCAGCACCGACCAGCGCTCCCGGCCGCCGCCAAACTCCGCATCGCGCAGCAAATTGAGTTTCAGGATCACACGCTCTGCCAACGACCACGACCGCAACACCTGGATCTGATTTTCCAAAGTTGCGTTGTCAGTCGGCAATCCAGCCATAATGGACTCGGTGTCGAGCACTTTGTTTTCCCGCTGACCCACCATGATCAGTGTCGACGCACTGTACATCGGGGTGATCTGCAACAACACCAGCGTGGCAATCGTCATGCAAACGGCAATGACGCCCAAAATGGTCCAGCGGCGCAACAACAAGACACGCGCAATCGAGCGCAGATCAAAATCCTGATCAGGCGCGCCATCGAACGCAGGCGGCGGCGCGACCGCCTGCTCCGTCTCAACTTCGTGCAGACGAAAGTCGTTCATATTTTGCTTCAACATCTGGCCCCTACCCTATCCAATGAGCAGGACCGATTCATCGTGCACGACACAAAAACACCATTTCATCCACAGGGGCCGCATCACATTTTTCCCGTCAAGGAAAACTGGAACTGCCCCGTGGAATACTCGAACGGCAATGAGCTGGAGTTCCTGTCGACAAACTCCCAGCCTGCATCCAGATGCAGATTGTTGTTGATCAGATACCGCCCCGACAGCGAGCCTTTCATAATATTGTCATTGCGTTCGATGCCGGGATAGGCGTTGGTCTCGTAGGCCACCCGCCCGCTGAGAATAAAATTGCGCAACAACTCATGATCAAGACCCACGCCACCACGTGTCGACAGAAATCCGGGCGCTGCCGCCACCGACGTGTCTTCAAATGACCGCGAGGCATCGACGCTGATCGTCGTCAACATCGACGGAAACCACTTCAAACCCACATTGACCGAAACCTCGGCAGCAGCAGCGAACGCCGGATCGTCAAACGACTTCTGCGCATAGCCCGCCGAGACTTCACCCACCAGCACGTTGGTGAACGAGAATTCAAGGCCACCATCAACCGCAAGCTCGCTGGAATCCCTGTTGAAACCGCCGTCGTCCACCTCTGCGATGAAATCCGACGTGCTCAGCGTGCCGCGCATAAAGACCGCCGTGTCGCTCCAGGCTTCGATGGCCGTCTTGGCGAAAGCGACCGTCGTTGTCTGATCCCGGTCATCATTGTTGATCGTCAGCGGAAAGGACGGCTGCACTGCGGGCGTGTCGTCGAAATCGAATTGGGCAATGCCTCCACCCAGCGACAGCCGCACGCGATTGAAGGCGTGTTCAAGTTCCACATCGAATCCATTGCGCGAATAGGCCGTCGGTTCGGCGGGGTCGCCGGCCTCGAGCCCGCCAGTCACATCCGTGCCGCGCGCTTCATGGGCACGTGCCGTGTGCCCATCAACGGAAATTTCTGTGCCCCGCATGACATCCAGGCGCATACGTGCAGACAAATCCCAATCGGTGCGGTTCTCGGTGATTTGTTCGGAAAACCAGACCGACGACGTTTGCGCCGCCACCGCAAGCTCGTGCCGCGACCAGGCGGACTGAAGTTTCAAGCCCGTGTTGACCGAGTAAAACATGTCCTGCGCGTTGGAACTGTCATTGAAAACGTTACCGTTCATTCCCGCGCCCGACGTCAATGACGGATAGAGAAAAAAGCTCCCCGCGCGAACCCCGGCAGGGTCATATTCCGGCCGCGCCCGCGAATAGATATCGCTGCTTGAAATATCGGTACTGCCCGCACGCGCCAGCCCAGCGCCCAATAGCAGCGCCGCGCAAACACCCAGATTGACTGCACTGTGCCGTCCCACGACAACTCCCAACCACACCACTCCACTCGTTGAAGGCACCCCCCGATGCCGACACGAGCGTTGAATTTACTGCCCGCTTGGCGGATCGCCCGCCGTACCGAGCGCCACAAATGAACCTTGATACGTACCGGTGACTGCCGAAGCGCTACTCGCCGGTTTTGCCGCGACCCGGCCCTGCGCAAACGCCACGTCCAGCGCGCCTACGTTCTTGCCCTTTTTGTAAAATACGAAGCTGTCGGCCATCGCCTGGCGGTTAGAGCAGCGGCCGAGATCAGCCAAAAACGCGGCAACCCCAAAGGCTTCGGCGATCTCCTCCGGCTGCATCGGGTTTTCAGTTTGCGTCTGTGAGATCAAGGCGCTGATCGAATTGAAGTCCGCCGCTGCACAAATCGCGCCGGCGAGACTATTGACCGGGTCATCGGACGCAACCGACGGCAAGACGGCGCCCACTCCAATGATGAGTCCAGCAAACACGGAACGAAAATCGATAAGAAAAGGTCTCACGGGAACACCAGCGAAAGAGCGTTTGATTCGCCAATGAGTTTAGACGCGAAACCCCTTCACCCCAAGGGACAGTAGGTAGAATTGTGCTGATCCCAACATATAGCAATCGAAGCGTGTAAGCCGTTTCACGTGCACGCTATTCCGCACTTTTCCACACGCCCTGAAACGCTAGAAAAACCGTTCGAGTATTCGAATCTCGTCTCCGGGGAGAACTTTCGTCTGCGGCGTCACATCGACGACAAACTTTCGCCCACCACGCGTAATTTCCACACGGCTCTCAGTCGCGCGGTAGGTATAGCCTTCAGCCAATGCCACGGCCTTTTGCACAGTCATCCCCGAGACGAACGCATACTGGCCAGGCTTTTTGACCTCACCCAGCACATAAATAGGCCGGAAACTTGTCACTTCTGCCGTCACCTTGGGATCGAGCAAGATCTCCGCGTCACGCAGCTTTTTCGCGTAGGCCAGTTCAAATTCCCGCAAAGTCATGCCTTGAACCTGGATTTGGCCGATAAAGGGCGTAGCCAGCACCCCAGAACTGTCCACGACAAATTCGCCCGACAAATCAGGCTCGCCATAAACCGATATTTTGACCTTGTCCTCGGCCCCCAGCCGGTAATTGTCGTCGGCAGCAACGCCGACACCGGGTTTGGCCGCCGTTTCGTCCGGCGTGCTGGAGCAGCCCAAACACACCAGCAAGACCACGAGGCCCGCGATTATTCTTTGCAACATTGGAATCATTCACCCACTAGTCCGTCGCCAAGAATTGCCTGTTGCGGCCTTCTAAAACAAGCGCCGTCAGTTTGCCCGACAGATAAGCCCCAGTGTCAATTCCGATGCGGTTGTGGCGCACAACAGGCGCAGCCGCCGGTGTGTGCCCGTGGACAACAATGCGGCCGAAATTTGCCCGGCTCTCCAGAAACTCCTCGCGGATCCACAACAGATCGGATTCGCGCTGCTGATCCAGCGCCACATACGGCTTGAGACCGGCGTGCACAAACACATAGTCGCCGATGACCACGTGAAGTTTCAAGTTTTTGAAAAACTGCAGATGAGTTGAAGGCAGCGCCTGCGCAAATTCATTGCGCGTCGTAACCCACTCCTTGCCCGGCGCATGTACAACCCCATAGCTGCTCAACGTTTCAAGACCGCCAAAGTTGCGCCAGGTTTCGCCGACTTTCGGATCAGCCAAAAACTGCAACAGCGTTTCGTCGTGATTGCCTTTCAGAAACACAGAGTCAAATCCCGGAAATCCATCGAGCAGACGCGCGACCAGTTGCGACGAAGACTTCCCCCTGTCGACATAATCACCAATGAATATCAGCGTTCTCTGACGGCACGCCGAAACGCGCGACGCCGTTTCGATCTTCAGCCATAGCTTTTCGAAAAGATCGAGACAGCCGTGCAAATCACCGATGGCGGCAACGAAATGTCCATCCGGCACGCTCGATCGCACCTCCAAGTCTGCTGCGGGCTTCCGCCAACCGAACAACGCTCGCAACATCGCAAATCCAAAGTCCTGAAAAATAATCCGTACACTGACAAATAGGAGCAAACCCACCTCGCCGTCGCGTATCTACGCGACACCAGGCTACTTTGCACTGAAGAACACACATTTTCCGCCGTCCGCGCTGCCCGCCAACTATTGAATTGGGTTGCAGACCCTCACTCCACACGTGGAAATGCTTTTTGGCACCGCGATGACCCTGCCAAAATTACCACGCACATCCGCAGGTTGTGTCATGCGCAGCACAAATCCCCTTTCCAGGACAATCGTTTGCTCTCGTCGCGCATCGCGGACGCGAATAGGGCCCCCGCCCATTCAACTGATACAGCTCTGCCACATTCAATTTTTGCCCGATTAGTCTCGTTTTTGTACTTACCCAACATTCCAAAGGCTTACAGTGCAATCCTGATGATGCGATTGAGCCACAGGCACACTCAAATGAGGCGTGCAGTCTCGAAATTCTATTGAAGCGTGGTTGAGTTCACAGATAGCTTGACCCTCGAGTGCAAGAAGGAAACGGGGCGTCCCGGAATCTTCGTGCGCAACGTATTTGCACCGCCCGGACAAATACGAGTTGCACACAGACATTTTGGTTTTGGGGCAAGCGGGCAAGGTAACAAGGGGGTTTCATCGTGTTGAACTTGGTTTCGAAGAAAACATTTAAGTCCGCATTGCTGGCGGGAACTGCAGCAGCCGCTGCACTTTCCTTCACAGCAGCACCGGCCTACGCTCAAGACAGCGAAAAGGTCGAAAAAGTAACAGTCACCGGTTCGCGCCTGAAAAAGCGCGACTATAACACCACGAGCCCCGTCACCACGATCGGCTCGCAGACGTTTGAAATGACGGCGACGACCTCGGTCGAAGCTCTTTTGAACGACCTGCCGCAGCTGGTTCCTGGCAACACGTTCACATCGAACAATGCGGGCGGCGAAGACTTCGCAACACTCGACCTGCGTGGCATCGGTGCAAACCGTACCTTGATCCTGATCAACGGCAAGCGCCTTCCCGCTTCGTCGACAACGGGTGTCACCGACCTGAACACCATCCCGGTTGGCCTGGTTGACCGCGTTGAAATCGTTACCGGCGGCGCATCGGCCGTGTACGGTTCTGACGCCATGTCCGGCGTCGTCAACTTCATCCTCAAGAAAGACTTTGAGGGCATGGAGCTCACGGCATCGGCCGGCCAAGGCGAACGCGGTTTCGCTGAAACACGTGACATTCAAGCTCTTATCGGCGGCAACTTCGCCGGCGGCAATGGCAACATCACATTGTTCGCAGAGTACTTCTCACGTGAAGGCCTGCTGCAGTCCGAACAAGAATTCTCCAGAAACTCGGGCAGCTATTGCTACACCTATCACGGCGGCTTGGGCGACTACGGTCAGAAGCCAATCGACACCAACGCCGAAGCAATCGCTTGCGCATCATCGGGTGGATTTGTCGGCTCGTCAGGTTCGGGCACCCCGCCATGGGGCTGGATAGCCGACAACAGTGCGTTCGCTGTAAACGGCACAGGCACGGGAAACCGTTTCCGCGATCTCAACACGCTTTTGCCCGCGCAGTTCACAAATGTGAACACGGATTGTAACCCTGGGACGTTGCCAGTGGCGGCAGTCGCTGGTGGCAATCTGTCCTTCAACAATGCAGGCGCGCTCACCCCGCGCTTCACGGGCGGCGCATGTGCAATCTCCGACCGCTCGGGAGGCTCGTCACGTTACAACTTCGCGCCGGACAACTACATTGTGCTTCCGGCCGAGCGTTACAACGTTTCGATTTTCGGCCATTACGACCTCGAAAAGGACCTGACGCTGAATTTCGGTGCAATCTACTCGGACTCGTTCACTCGGGTTCAGCTGGCCCCGACACCTGCGACCGGTATTCAGGTTGTGTACACGGACGCACTTGACACTTACTTGAATGCGTTCCACCCGGATGTCAAAACGGCGCTGAACGGCCGCGCCGGGGCAGACGGGCAGTCATCGGGAGTCTGCGCGGGACCTGATGGCCAACTCGTTACCAATCCAGGACCAGACGGCATACTCCTCGATAACCCGTTGACACTTATAGACGAGACAGCCGACAACTTTCCGTCAGTCGACAACACGAATTGCGCAACTGACAATCGTCCATATGGCAACTACGTCATGGATCGGCGGACAACCGAACACGGAACACGTAATGGTCTGAACGAAAATTCAAACCTCAACCTGTTCGCGAGCTTAGAAGGTAAGTTCGACGACAATTGGTCTTGGGAACTTTCTGGATCGTTTGCTGACGTTGATTTCATTTCGAAACTTGAAAACAGCGCCAATAAAACTGCTCTGCAACAAGGTTTGGCTGGTTGTCGCACCAAGTCACCAGGTGTGGATGGCATTTTAGGTACGCTAGACGATACTGACATCGCGCTAGGTTCGGCAGCGCTTCCAGGTTGCGTCCAGATCGATCTCTTCGGTACGGGCAATCTGGGCCGTGGCCCAGACGGAATTTTCGGCACGATCGACGATAATGCCGGGATCAATTTTGTGAACGTCAATACCTGGTCGAGAACCTCCATTGAAGAAACGATCGTTTCTGGCTTTGTGTCAGGCGAATTGGGTGACTTGACCGGAGCGGGCCCAGTCGCAGCAGTCGCTGGTGGCGAATACCGCTCGTCCAAGGCGGCCTTTGAGGTCGACAATGAACAGCGCACCGGCAACATCTTCGGCTTTAATGCGCTGCAAGACCAAAAGGGTACGGTCGACGTGTACGAAGGCTACACCGAGGTCGCGATCCCATTGGTCAAGGACGTACCGTTCATCTATTACCTGGCCGCAGAAGCTGGTTACCGGATTTCGGACTACACCAACGTCGGCGTACAGCACACTTACAAGTACGGCGGCGAATACTCACCGTTCGAATGGCTGAAGTTCCGTGGCGTCTATAACAAGGCCACGCGCGCTCCAAGCGTGTTCGAAGGCTTCCAGGCCGGTGACCAGGGATTTGCGAACTACGCCGATCCTTGCCGCGACCTTGCTCCTGCACCTAACGGTAACGGGACCCCCGACGTTGGAACAACGGCGCTTGCAGAATGTACGGCAAACGTGAATGTCAACAACCGCGTGCCAGCGGCGGCCTATCCGGGCTTCCGTGCAAACAACACGCAGGTTCAGGCTCTGTCATTTGGTAACCCGAACCTGGCACCTGAAGTTGCTGAAACGACCACTTTGGGCGCCGTCATTCAAACCGGCAACGACTGGTTCGGCATTGGCAACCTGAAAGCCTCGGTCGATATGTACGACATCAGCATCGCAAGTTACATCACGACGCTGGGTACGAACTTCTACCTGAATGATTGCTACATCAACAACACGGCATCGGCTTGCGCTCGCATCATTCGCGATCCAATCTCCGGTCAGATCTCTTCGATCAACACGACGCGTGTAAACGACGGGTTGCTGGAAACGAACGGTATCGATGTTCAAGTCGACTATCGTCTCGACCTGGCCGACCTCGGTCTGGGTGGCGTGCTTTCGATCAATGCCTTGTACTCGAAGTTGGACAGCTTCACGTTTGACTCAGACGTCAACGCTGGCGGCCCAGGCGGAGAGTTCGCTGGCACGGTAAGCTCGGGCATCGGTGGCGCCTTCCCAGAGTGGAAGTCGGTACTGTCGGGAACCTACCAACTCGACAGCTGGCTGTTGTTCACACGTTGGTCGTATAACCCAACGATGGTCAGCGCCAACTTCGGCGGACATCCGATCATCTCGCCTGCAGCAAGCTATGTTGACATGGCTGTTCGTTACTCGCCAACCGACTGGATGGACGTAACACTGTCAGTCACCAACGTAGCCGACAAAGAAACGCCACAAACGATGGACGGCGCGATCTTCGGCCAGGGT
>JANOFD010000256.1:0-1645 GCA_031413455.1 Rhodobiaceae bacterium | reverse complement strand
CCGACGTTTACGCCAGGCGATGCTTCGTAGTTGAAGCCTGCACCTAATTGCCATGCGAAGCCGGAATTTTCCTGACTAAACGTTTGTGCCCCGTTGAGGGCGCAGCAGCCTGTGCTTGTTGTAACAGCTACTGCACCATCAAGCTTGGCGCGAGCCCACCCTGCACCACCACCAATGTATGGTTTTGCCTTCCACCCCATTTCAACGTCGTACCAAACGTTGGCCAAAAGTGCGAAGTTGGAAACATTGGCCGTGAGGGGGCCTGCTTCCGTAGAGGAGTTCGCCGAGAAATCAATCACGTTAACCCACGCACCTTGAACGTCATTTCGCCGATAGGAGGCCTCTACCTCGGCCCGGAGGCCTTGGAGCCATCTGTCCAGATTTGTGCCGACAGCCCCTCCCAACACGAAGCCGGTGTCGGCGTCCTCTGAGAAGGCTGTAAATGTGCTGACTGGACCCGATGTCGTCGTTTGGGCACCAGACGAGTCGGATTGGAAATTCAATCCTCCGAATATGCTAACGTATAAATCGCCTGCTTGCGCAGACGTCGGGCCGACAATGAGTGCGACGGCGGTCGTCGCGAATAGAAGTGTTTTGTTACGCATGCGTGTCTCCTGACTCGTTATTTATTTCCAAGCTGCAGACTTGGGTCTTCGTCAGGTCGGACATCCCACTTGCTGGCAGATATTATATTGGGCCAGGCGAGCGCCCCGTTCGGGGTTACACTCGTGTAATCGATGCAGTGAACATTATGGCGGTTAAGACAGTGTTATGTGGATGGGGTGACGAACTGTTTTGCGCCGCATGATGCCGATTAGACTCGCTTTGCCACCACAGTGTCCCGATAATAAAACGGGCTCCAAAGAGGAGCCCGTCTTTCGTGTTGGTTCGGTATCGACCGTCAGTTGATGTCGACTGTCAGATTGACCATGACCGAGTGGTTGCGGTTTTCGACGCGGCCGAAGGATTCGGAGGAAGGACCGGAAGCGTCCACGTCAAACGGTTCGATGAAGTCAGGGCCGCTGAAGTAGCGATAGCCTAAGCCCACATCAACACCGGGCGAAGCTTCATAGTTGAAGCCTGCGCCCAATTGCCAGGCGAAGCCATCGTTGCTGGTGTCAAAGGTGGTTTCGCCGTTTGCAGGGTCACCACTGCTGGTGAAACCTTCGGTAAGTGCGCCGTCGAAGTGGGCACGTCCCCAACCCGCGCCGCCGCCGATATAGGGTCTGATCTTCCAGCCCATGTCGTGCTCGTACCAGACGTTCGCCATGATCGCGAAGGTCGACATGTTTGCGTCGATGGCGCCTGTGTTGATGGTAGTGCTATTATCTTCCGCAAGCGTCCAACCGCCGCCGACATCATCGCGCCGGTATGATGCTTCGAGTTCGACGCGAAGGCCTTTCTGCCATTTGTCCAAATGTGTCCCGATGGCGCCGCCGAGCACGAAGCCCGTGTCGGCATCGGTGTTCCAGCGGTAGGAGTCTGTGTTGCTCGAACCTGTATCTTCAGTATGGTTCGCCGATGAATCGGCAAGCCAGTTCGCGCCGCCGAAGACGCTTACGTACATTTCGCCTGCTTGAGCCTGAGAGGCCCCCGCAAGCAATGCCAGCGCCGTTGTCGCCAGCAATACCCGTTTCATTCGCAT
>JANOFD010000255.1:0-5516 GCA_031413455.1 Rhodobiaceae bacterium | reverse complement strand
GCCTAACGTCATCATGTCTACACTCCAGAATCACCAAAGTGCTCTGCAGGGAATCAGGCAACCCGGACCGCGCATATGAAATTCAGTTGATAGAGTCACTACGCCGCACAAATCCGCGCAAAACTGTGTGCATGCAGTAGCCGCTTGCGGGGGAAGTGGCTGCGCCGCGTTAGTGGCTGCAGACGATGCGGGGAAGTGGCGCGTTGGGTGGCGTCAGATGCGGATAATTCCTTCCAGATATGGTGACACTTTTCCTTTGATGAGGACACGTTCGCCCTGTTCTTCGCAGATCAGGGTGCCGCCGCGGGCACTCAGTTGACGGGCGGTGAGTTTGGCTTTGCCCAGGCGCTTGGCCCAGAAGGGCACCAGAGCCGCGTGAGCCGAACCAGTGACCGGGTCTTCGGCGACGCCTTTGCCGGGGGCGAAAAAGCGGGAGACGAAGTCGAAACCGGTGTCGCCGCCAGGTGCGGTGATGATGAGGCCATCTTCTTCGAATTCCTCGAGGGCGTCGGCGAGGATGCCATCGGACTCGGCCTCGAGAATTTCGTCGGCGGAGGCGAATACGGCGATGGCGTAGTTGGCTTTGAAAACCTCAAGCGGCGTGATGTCGAGCGCTTCTTCGAGGGCTTCAAGGAAGTCTTCAGCTTCGGGGTGCGGCTCGGCGCGATAGGCGGGCAATGCCATGTGAAGCATTCCACCTTCGCCTCGATCGACCGTCAACACGCCGCTTTGGGTCGAGAAGTTTACCCGATTGAGCTTCGGCTCAAGGTGGGTGAGCACAATATAGGCGCTGGCCAGGGTGGCGTGGCCGCAGAGCGGGACCTCGACCGTGGGCGTGAACCAGCGCAGATGATAATGGCCGGCGCCTTTGCCCGCTTCGGGGATGAAGAACGCCGTCTCGGACAGATTGTTTTCGGCGGCGATGGCTTGCATTGTGTCATCGCTGAGCCAGGTGGTGAGAGGGATGACCGCTGCGGGATTGCCTTCAAAGGATTTGTCGGCGAAGGCGTCGACTTGCCAGAGTTTGAGTTCCATGACTATTCCTCCGTGAACTGACGAATGGTGTGGGCGTGATTGAGGGGGCCGTGGCCCTGCCCGAGGCCCGGTGCGGTTTCGATAGCGCGGCGGACATAGGCACGGGCGCGGGAGATCGAATCAATTGCGTTCATGGCCTGAGCCAATCCTGTCGCGATGGCGGAGGCAAGCGTGCAGCCGGTGCCGTGGGTGTGGCGCGTTGCGATGCGCGTGGCGTGCCACTCCTGCGTGCCTTCGGGGCCAGCATAGATGTCAATGATGTCGTCGCCAGGCAAGTGCCCGCCCTTCAGCAGTACGGCACCGGGGCCGAGGTCGAGCAGTTGTTTGACGGCTTCACGCATGGCCTGCGGGGTTTCGATAGTGCGGCCGGTGAGGGCCTCGGCTTCTGGAAGGTTTGGTGTGATCAACGTGGCGCGCGGCAGGACGAGACGCTTCAGCGTGTCGACGGTGTCATCCGTCAGCAGAGACGCACCGCCTTTTGCCACCATCACAGGATCAACGATCAAGGGGCACGCTGCGTGAAGAGAGAGTTCTGCCATCGTTGTTTCGATCACGGGAATTGAGGCCAGCATGCCAGTTTTGATGGCGTCAGCGCCGAGGTCTTCGAGCACGGACGTGATCTGGGCCTTGAGGATGTCGAGAGGGATCGCGTGAATTGCGGTGACGCCTTTTGTGTTTTGGACGGTTACGGCTGTCACGGCTGTGGCGGCGTAACCACCCAGGGCGGTGACCGTTTTGATGTCGGCCTGAATGCCAGCGCCGCCGCCGGAGTCCGATCCGGCAATGATGAGGACGCGGCCGCGCATGAGGGTCGGTTGCATGCACCGGCTATAGCAGATTTTTGTGTTCAGGCGGCGCAGGCTTTTTCGATGACACGGACGATGTCGCCGACGACGATCTTGATAAGCTTCTCGTCGTCGCATTCGCCCATGACGCGGATCAGGGGTTCAGTGCCGGATTTGCGGATGAGCAGGCGGCCGGATTTGCCCAGGCGGGCTTCGCCGGCCTGGATGGCGCTGGCGACGTCTTGGGACTCAAGGGGTTTGGCGCCGGGACGAAAGCGGACGTTCTTGAGGATTTGCGGCATGGGCTCAAACAAATGAGCGGCTTCGCTGGTGCGCTGGCCAGACTCGGCAATCACCGACAAGACCTGCAAGGCGGCAATCAAGCCGTCGCCGGTGGTTGAGAAATCACTGAGGACCAGATGGCCCGATTGCTCGCCGCCAACGTTGAAGCCGCGCTCGCGCATATGCTCAACCACATAGCGGTCGCCGACGGCTGTGCGGGCCAGTTGCAGGTTCATGGCGTTGAGATAGCGTTCAAGCCCCAGGTTCGACATGACCGTCGCTACGACGCCGCCACCCTTCAAGGTTCCCGCTTTCGACCACGAGCGTGCGATCAGCGCCAGAATTTGATCGCCGTCGATGATGTGGCCCTTCTCGTCGGCGATGACAACGCGATCGGCGTCGCCGTCAAGCGAGATGCCGAGATCGGCCCGGCTTTCCTTGACGCGGTTGCACATGGCAACCGGTGCGGTCGAACCGCAGTCGCGATTGATGTTGAAGCCGTTGGGCTCAACACCCATCTTGATGACTTCGGCGCCGAGCTCCCACAAGACATCGGGGGCCACCTGATAGGCCGCACCGTGGGCGCAATCGATGACGACGCGCAGGCCATCCAGGCTTTGGGTTTTGGGGAAGGTGCGCTTGGCAAATTCGATGTAGCGGGCTTGTGCGTCATCGATGCGTTTGGCGCGTCCGAGCTTGTTTGGCTCAGCCAGGCCGTCCTGCAGGCCACCGTCCATCATCGCTTCGATTTCGGTTTCGACCTGATCGGAGAGTTTATAGCCGTCAGGGCCGAAGAGTTTGATGCCGTTGTCTTCGTAAAGGTTGTGCGAGGCTGAAATCATCACGCCCAAGTCAGCGCGCAACGAACGCGTGAGCATGGCAACCGCCGGGGTCGGCAATGGGCCGAACTGGAAGACGTCCATGCCGACTGAAGTGAAGCCCGCAACCAGGGCGGTTTCGATCATGTAGCCCGACAGGCGTGTGTCTTTGCCGATCACCACGCGATGGCGATGATCACCGCGGGTAAAGTAGCGGCCAGCTGCCATACCAACGCGCAGCGCAGTCTCTGCCGTCATTGGCGCTGAGTTCGCCTTGCCGCGAATGCCGTCGGTTCCGAAATATTTGCGACTCATACTTTGCCCCAACCAATGATTTTGGCTTTGTGGTTCGACCGGGAAATTAGCACAACTTGTTGAAGAATGGCGAAATCGAAGTCCGCCGCGATTAAGGCCTTGTTAAGTCTGAAGCGCCAGCCAAACGGCGAGTGCATGTTTCAAAGCTGTAACATCGTGCGTTCGAATGAAATCGGCGCCTTGGGAGGCGGCGAAAAGCTCGGCAGCCAGCGTTGCAGGACTTGACCCGCCGGTTTCGACGTTGGCGAGCTTTCGAACAAAAGATTTTCGGCTTACGGAGATCAGGACCGGCAGGCTATAGCGCTGCCTGAGCTTGGCGATGCCGCGCAGAACGGTGAGTGAGACCTGGGGGTTGGTGCCCAGGAAAAATCCCATTCCCGGATCGATCACCAAACGATCACGCTTGATGCCTGCGGCTTCGAGTGCGTTCAGGCGATCATCGAAAAAATGATGCAGCCGGTCAAAGATCGAGTCTGGGTCCGTCGCAATCCGTTCAGCGCGGCCACGCGCTGCGACGTTGTGCATGACGACAAGGCGCGCGTTGGAGGCTGCCAGTTCACCGTAGAGTGATGGGTCGGGAAAGCCCTGAATGTCGTTGAGCCAGCCAACTCCCTGGGTCAGCGCCCAGCGTTGGGTTGCAACGGCAAATGTGTCGATCGACAGCTTGGTGCGATCAGTGATTGCTTCGACCACGGGTGACAGGCGCTTGATCTCTTCGGCCCAGGGAACAGTTTGCGCATCCGGGTTGGATGCGGCCGCGCCAAGGTCAAGGACATCGGCGCCATCCGCAAGCAGTTTGCTAGCGTGTGATATCGCTGCTGCGGGCGTCAGATAATTTCCGCCGTCCGAAAATGAATCGGTCGTGATGTTGACGATGCCGAAAATGCGTGGAGGCATCGTCAATTTCAATTGTCTAGGCGCTGGGCTGCGGCTCGGAGTTCATCCCCGGATCCGGACCGCGTGGACGACCCGCTGACGGCACCGACGACGGTGGGGGCATTGGCGTCTGCGGTTCTTCGGGCGGGGTTTCGCGGACAATTTTTTCGCCGCGCATGAGCGCCTTGATCTCTTCGCCGCTCAGCGTTTCATATTCCAGGAGCGCTTTGCCGATGATGTGGAGTTCATCGAGTTTTTCTGTCAAGATCTGACGGGCTTTCTGGTAACCTTCGTCGACGAAGCGGCGAATTTCCTCGTCGATGATCTTGGCGGTGGCCGACGATACGTTTTGGGTCCGCGAGACAGAGTGACCCAGGAAGACCTCCTCTTGATCGGCGGAGTAGGCCAGCGGTCCAAGCTTTTCACTCATGCCCCAGCGCGTAACCATGGCACGAGAAAGTCTTGTTGCATGTTCGATGTCGGACGAGGCGCCGGAGGTCACCTTGTCATGCCCGAAGATGATTTCTTCAGCGACGCGCCCGCCCATCATGATGGCCATGCGCGAATGCATCTGTTCGCGCGAGAAAGATAGCTTGTCGGATTCCGGCAACTGCATCACCATACCGAGGGCGCGGCCGCGCGGAATGATGGTTGCCTTGTGGACTGGATCGGCGGCGGTGACGCTGAGAGCAACCAGGGCATGCCCACCTTCATGGTAGGCCGTCAGGCGCTTTTCTTCATCGGACATGACCATGGACTTGCGTTCCGCACCCATCATCACCTTGTCCTTGGCTTCTTCAAATTCGCGGTGCGTGACCATGCGCTTGTTGCGGCGAGCCGCGAGGAGGGCCGCTTCGTTGACGAGGTTGGCCAGGTCGGCACCAGAGAAGCCCGGCGTTCCGCGCGCGATAGTGTGCGGATTAACGTCCGGTGCCAGAGGCACTTTCTTCATGTGGACTTTCAAAATCTTTTCGCGGCCGACGATGTCAGGATTCGGCACATGGATCTGGCGGTCGAACCGGCCTGGGCGCAAAAGTGCCGGATCAAGGACATCCGGGCGGTTGGTGGCGGCGATCAGGATCACGCCTTCGTTGGTTTCGAAGCCGTCCATTTCAACCAGCAACTGGTTCAGCGTTTGCTCGCGTTCGTCGTTGCCACCGCCGAGGCCGGCACCGCGATGGCGGCCGACAGCGTCGATTTCGTCGATGAAGATGATGCAGGGCGCGTTCTTTTTTGCTTGCTCGAACATATCGCGGACGCGGCTGTACCTACTAAAGAGTTGGAAGACAAGCAGTATGGGATTCTGTACCAAGCAGAGATCAATAATTTTGTCAAGCGCAAGGCAACTTATGAAGCCAACCGGTCCAACGCGTATGGAACGTTCGTTGGGCAGTGCAGCAAAGCA
>JANOFD010000254.1:0-6402 GCA_031413455.1 Rhodobiaceae bacterium | reverse complement strand
AGCAGCGACAGATCATAGAGCGGTTACGTCAGTACCGCGGCGACAAGATGCGGCTCGCGAAACCGCAGCGCATTCTTGATCCCAAGGGTGGTCCGCTTATTGCCATTTGTGAGCATATCGTTACGCGAAAGTCGCTGGGTGGGATCGTGACCGACCTTCGCAGCAGGGCTTTGAATAGTGCGGACCAGCCGGTGCCGGGGTTGTATGCGATCGGTGAGTCAGCCGGATTTGGTGGTGGCGGCAGTCACGGGCAACGGGCGCTTGAAGGCACTTTCCTGTTGGGAAGCGTGATTACGGCGCGACGGGCAGCAGAGGCGATTGCCAAAGGTTAGGCGATTGGCGCGGACGCCAGACTTGGGTATCGTGGCACAAGGACATTAAATCAAAGGACCAATGCAATGAACGTCAGCGAAGCCATTTTACGCGAACTTGTCGAGCTGGGCGTCGAAGCCTGTTTTGGAAACCCCGGTACATCCGAAATGCACCTGGTTGCCAGTTTTGATCGGGTGGGTGGTTTGCGGCCCATCCTGGGATTGTTTGAGGGGGTTTGCACCGGCGCGGCAGATGGTTATGCGCGGATGGCCGGAAAGCCCGCAGCAACGCTGCTGCATTTGGGGCCAGGCCTGGGAAATGGATTTGCGAATTTGCACAATGCCAAACGTGCTCAGTCGCGGATGATCTCGCTGGTCGGCGATCACGCGACGTATCATCGAAAATTTGATGCGCCGTTGCAGAGCGACATTCACTCGATCGCAAAGCCGGTGTCGGACTGGATCGGGGACCCCGCGTCGGGTGAAGACGCAGTTGCCAAGACGCGTCAAGCCTTTGAGGTCGCGATGCGGCCGAATGGCGGACTATCGACGTTGATTGTGCCTGCCGATATCGCGTGGTCGGAGATGACGGGCGCTGCGAACGTGGCGCGCAAGCGCGCCGCCACAAAATCCGTTGATATGGCTCAGGTGCGCGCGGCGGCGGCTGCGTTGAGATCCGGGGAGCCGGCGGTGTTGTTACTCGGTGGACACGCAGGGTTGGAAAAACCCTTGAAGCTGGCGGGTGCAATTGCAGCGAAAACTGGCGCGCGGTTGTTTTCAGATACATTCGTGCCGCGACTGGCGCGTGGGGACGGTTTACCGCGCCCTGAGCGCGTTCCCTATCTTTCGGAAATGGCTGTGATGATGATGAGCGGCTTTCGCCATGCCGTCATCGTGGGAACGAAGGCGCCTGTTGCCTTCTTTGCCTATCCCAATAAGCCTTCAACGTTTCTCTCGCCCGAATGCAAAGTGCACGATGTGTGGGACAGTGAGATGGATGTCGTGGATGTGCTGATGGCGCTGGCGGAGGAATTGGGTGTAAAGCCGGGCGATTTTGCGCCTCCGCCCAAGAGTGCGCTTGAAATTCCGGTTGCCGGTAAATTGACGATTGAGAGCTTTGGCAGTGCGGTTGCGGCGTTGATGCCTGCGGGGTCGGTTATTTCGGATGAGGCGATAACCGGCGGGTTGTGGGCCTATATGGCGGCGCAAAATTCTGCGCCTCACGATTGGTTATCGTTGACCGGTGGTGCAATTGGTGACGGTATTCCCATGGCGGTCGGCGCTGCGGTGGCTTGCCCCGGGCGCCCCGTCATCAATCTGCAAGCCGACGGTAGCGCGATGTACACGGTGCAAGGTCTATGGACCGCGGCTCGCGAGAATCTGCACGTGATTACGATATTGCTTAACAATAAGTCCTATGCGGTGTTGAACATGGAGCTTGATCGTGTGGGGGCGACAGCGCAAAGCGAACGTTCGCGCTCTTTGTTGTCGCTCGACAAACCCGCGATCGACTTTACGGCGATGGGGCGTGCGTTGGGTGTGAGTGCGGTTCGCGCAGAAGACAACGAGTCATTTGTCAAAGCATTCAAACGCGCACTTGCCGTGCCTGGACCGCACTTGATTGAAGCGATGATGGCTTAGCTGCAGCTCAAAAAAAGAGCGGCAGGTGCCGTTGGGGGCGAACACCTGCCGCATTCGGCGCCTAGGCGATGGGTTTGACGGGAACGCTTGGGTAGGGGGGCATCCCGCCATCTAGGCGCGAAACAGAATCACTGCATGTGTCTAACTGTAACAGCCGAACCGGATTGGAATAGTCCCAGCGCGCAAATTTTTTACGACTCGTTGCGTGCGGGTAGCTTTGTACACAGAAGAGTCACTCTGCGTTGGCAGGCTATTGCAGCGGTCATGGCGTCCCCGTTAAGATATTTGTCTTTGTTTTTGCATTTTGAATCAGTACGATATTCGCTATTCTTTCTGTGAAACGTTAGCGACGGTTATAGAGTTGGCGGGTAAATCACTTCTCGTATCGTGATTTTCAACTTCTTGATGTGACGTTGAGTCAATGCACGTTTAAATATGCAGGTCGCGTTGATGGGTCGGCAAACGGTGGACAAAGCAATTCGTCATGAACATAGCGGGAATCAACACTAACCGGGACGACGCGCTGCTTGCGTTTATTTGGATTGCGGTGGCGATGGTGTCTGTGGTCGGGGTCGCTGTAGCGCCGATTGCGTTCTTTGTTTTGATGATTAGTGCTTTTGGCCTGCCGCATGTTCTGTACGAACTGCGCTATTGCGATGAACGATTTAGCGAGCAGGCGTCGCCGGTTTTGCTTGGCGTCTTCGGTGCATTGGTTGGGACGATTGCACTGGGCCGGATTGCGAATGGTGCACATTGGCTTTCGTCTGACATTCTTGTGCCCGTCGAGCTTGGACTAGGTGCTTCACTTGCGTTGGTGGCGGCCTTTTGGATGCGCGAGCGCCGCTGGCTTGGGGCGCTTATTGGCATTGCGTTTGCGCTGGGTGCCAGTTTCAAACCGATTGAAACTTTCGTTGTGTGGGCATGGTTGCACAATTTGACGCCGCTTGGATTTGTTGCGGAGATAACGCAAGGCCAAGAGCGTCGGCGCTGGATGTTGATGTTATCCGTGCCGTTTTTTGTTCTTCCGGCTTTGGTCGCAACCGGAATTTTTCATGACCTTGCAGCAGTCCTGTTTGCGCTGCCGGAGTTGCAAAATCTGTCCATGTTTGGCGCCGGTGACCGGCCCCTGATGTCGTTTCTGCCGCCGGGGTCTTATGATCTCCATCTGTTTTCGGCGGCAGTTGTAGCGCAGTCGATGCATTATGTGGCCGTGATTATTCTGTTGCCGCGATTGCTCAAAGACAAGAATGGAGGAGGCGCCTCTCGAACTTTGGTACCTTGGCCGGGTTGGGGCATGTTCGCTGCAGGTGTGACGGCCGTGGCATTGGTTGCCTTTGGAATTTATGCCGTGAGTTACACTGATGCGCGTGCGGCGTATGCGGTGGCCGCGGCCATTCACGCCTGGATTGAGCTTCCGGTGTTGTTGTTGGCACTTGGCCAGGGGTTCAGGTCAGCGCGTAAATGAGTTCGCCCGCGCCCCATGATGCGGCATTGACGAGCAGCGACAACAGCAGGGCGTCGTCCCAGCGTGGGGTTGCGATCAGGCGATAGGCGGGCGCTTCGGCGAGGATCACGGCCGCTTCAAGAATGGGTGTCGTGAGGGCGCCGGTCATACTTTGCGCCGAGGCGAACACGGCCCACAGAATTGGGTGGGTCAGCGTTGTGCCGGCAATGGCTGCTCCCGCGCAGCTCAATGGTGACAATCGAAGTGTACGAGCCAACGCGGCAGCGACGACTGCTTCGATCACGTAGGTCAGCGCCATAGCTTCGAGTTGTGTCAAATCCACGAAACTCCGTACAAGCGTTCAGAACGCCATGCGGGCGGCGGCGGACACTTCGTGGTTTTCCTGGCCCTCACGGCCCAGATCGTGTTGATAGCGGAAATAGAAGCTGGCGCCTGTGCCGACACGGCCGGATACACCTACGCCAACTGTTGCCCAATCCGTGCCGAGGTCTGGACCGGGTGAGGTAAACGTCACTGCAGGTGCGCCGGAGAAAGCGGCTGTTGCTGCCAACGGATCGTCCATGAATTCGTGGTTCCAGACAACACGCAGGATTGGCACCAGTGCGACATTGTTTGCATTCATATGGAGGGCTACCTCACCGCCAAGCTGGCTGCGCAACGAGTCGAGAGAGCGGGCCGACAACGCCGCACCGAAGGCGCCTGCTCCAGTTTCAGTATACGCATCGATGTCCATGCTGATGTAGTACATGCCGCCGACGGCGCCGGCTTTCAGCCAGGTGTTTTTGATGAGGCCATGTCCGATCGTGGCGCCAACCTGCACCTGATTGGCGCTTGTTTCACCCAGTGCGGTATCGAAGGTCAAGGGCGCGACCAGTAATGTGCGCTCGGTTTCAAAGTCGTGCCATGCGCCCGAGGCATAGACGTCGAGGTGAAACAGATTGCGATCAAGGCTGGCGTAGCCTGACAACGCGACGCCGTTGCTGGACGTGTCACCACCAAAGCCGTAGTCCTGTGCAACGTTGGACTGCAGATAGCTCAACGCGACGCCCGCGACCAAGCCCTTGCCATCACTGTGATCGAGACCTGCGGTGAGCGCAGCTATGTCAGCAATGTCGGTACCGATCATGCCAGCCTGCTCGGTTTCGGTTGCAGCAACGTCTCCGGCGAAGAAGACGCCATAGCCGTTGGCCAGTTGAATATCGGCCGGGGCCGTTGCCGACATCGCAATGGCGGCCGTTGCAGCCGACGCCAATGCTTCGGCAGATGGAGTTGACGATGCCAACTGCGAGCGCGCCAAGTCACGTTGGGTAAGTGACGGGCCTTCTGCTGAGCCCAATAGGTCATGTGACCGGCGTCCGAACTGATTGCGCAGCAAGCCGCCCACCGACAACCCGACCACCGATTGCGCGTTGGCCATGGTCGGGTTCAATGCTTCCAGCGCTGCCGGTATCTGTGATGGGTCCAATCTCTGGAGGTTTGAAATCGCTGGCACCATATCTGGATCAGACTGCACTCCTGGGGCACCTATGGCCTGGCAGACCGGGGTCTCAACGGGGCCAGAAGCAAAGAAGCAGAAGTCAGCCAGCGTGACGCGAGCGAAGTTCGCACCATAACTTACGATCGGGAAAAGAGACCCGGGCAATAGGTCTTGGACCGTGCTGAAGACGCCGGTTCTGGTTCCGGTAGTGGTCAAGAAGTTGTAACTCTGTCCTGGCGTGGGCGGCGTACCGAAAGGCAAGAATTGGACAGTGCCATCCAGGCTGGCATTGCCAGCTACCGCCAGAACGTCGCTGGCAACGTTAGACATTTCGATTTCAAGAATTCCGGCGGGGCCTTGGAAGTAGGCGCCTACATTCAAGGTGCCGATGGAATTGCCTGGGGCGACCGTGCCGCCCAGTGCCAAGAAACCGCCGCCGAGGCCGGGCGTTAAACTTCCGGTGCCTTGGATCCTGCCGCCCAATTGCCAGATGTTCAGCGCCGACGTCAGATTGCCATTGACGGTTAGATTTCCCGCCCACACTTCGGGCGAGATCAGAGATGTCAAACTGTTGCCAGCGTCGATGACTAATTTGGCGCCCGCGCCGTTGATGGTCAAGCGATCTATCGTCGGGGATAGGCCGGATAGAGTTACTGTCCCCGTATTGCGAAGTGTGACGTCAAAGTAGCGGCCGTTGATGGTGTTGGTGCCGCCGATGTTGTTGGGATAGGCAACGACCGGGGTCAGCGCAAATGTGCCGACTGGGCGCGGCGAGGTTGGCGTGTTAGGTGGGTTTGCGGCGCTGGGTTCGACTTCGGCACCGTCGTCACCTGGGGGCGGAAGGTCGATCGCCGGTAAGGGGACTATATCGGCGCCGCCCGTTACGTCTTCGGAAACTGAAGGCGAGCTTGTGATTCCGGCGTCGACTAATTCCAATTCGTTCATCACCGGGGAGATGTCCATCGCCGGGGCGATCAAGAGGCTGGCAATGATTTCATCGGCGGGCGCAATCGAGCCGTCGTTGAAGATGCCGACATTGGGCGTGCCACCCCCGGCGCCAACGTCAACCGGCGGTAAGCCATTTACAAGGAGACCGCCTGATAGGATTAGGAAGTTTGGATCAAGAAATTCATCCCAAGCCGCGGCGGCGGTCCAGCTGAAACTACCAGCTTTGGCGACGTAATATCGTTCGGGATTCACGGAGGCGATCCAGTTGGCATACAAGAATGCCGGCTGGTGGAAACTGGCGGTGCCATAAGAACTGAACGGCTGGCTGTCGCCAAAAAATCGTAAACCGCCGGAAAGTGGTCCCAAGGACACTTGCGTGCCGTTGATGTTGACGAACAATGAACCGCCGGAATCGCCGGGTGCGGTTATGCCTTCGCTGGGGCGCGTTGCACCGGGAAGGAAGTCGAAATCGAAAACGTTGGCGCGCACGCCCGGCGCCGTGGTGACGCTGTCAAAGTCGTTCCAATAGAGATCTTGCGGCAGGGGGCCAAAGCACCCGG
>JANOFD010000253.1:0-1637 GCA_031413455.1 Rhodobiaceae bacterium | reverse complement strand
CACGATCAGCAGCGGCCGCTCGTCCCATTTTGGGTGATGAATGCCAATAACTGCCGCCTGTGCTACCCCAGGGCAGCCCACGGCGATATTCTCGACATCAATCGACGAAATCCATTCGCCCCCCGACTTGATCACATCCTTGGCGCGATCGGTAATTTGCATAAAGCCAAATCTGTCCAAAGTCGCAATGTCGCCCGTATCGAACCAGCCGTCTTTGTCCAAAATCGAGTCCGTACCGTGACGTCCGCCTTCGCCTTTGAAATACGAGCGCGACACCGCTGGCCCACGCACCAAAAGGTGTCCGAACTTCACACCGTCATGCGGCAAATCTTTCCCGTCATCGTCCGTGATTTTCATTTCGACGGTAAACATGGGCCGCCCCTGTTTGGATTTGATCTTCAATTGCTCGGACCACGGCAAATTTTCCATGCCTGACTTGAAGGAACCTATTGTCCCCACCGGCGACATCTCGGTCATTCCCCACGCATGCATGACTTCAACCTCGTATTTCTTCTCAAACGTTTCGATCATGGATGGCGGGCAGGCCGATCCACCGATCATCACCTTTCGCAAATGAGGAAGTTTCAGGTTATTTGCCTCCATGTGCGCCAACAGCATTTGCCAAACCGTAGGCACGGCGGCGCTGATGGTGACCTTCTCGCTATCCAGAAGTTCGTACACCGATGGGCCATCAAGCTTGGCTCCCGGCATCACCATTTTCGTGCCGTTCATCGGGCACGCAAATGTAGTTGCCCACGCATTGGCATGAAACATGGGAACCACAGGTAGCAACGTGTCGGTAGACTTTGCTCCAACGCAATCAGACGTGTTCACCGCCAATGCGTGCAACACGTTCGAACGATGCGAATACAATACACCTTTGGGATTCCCCGTTGTTCCCGATGTATAGCAAAGACCGGCCGCCGTATTCTCGTCGAACTTTACCCACCGGAAATCGTCATCGACATCAGACAACAGGTCCTCGAAGGCGACGGCATTGCGTAGCGAAGTTTGCGGCATGTGCGCGTTGTCGGTCAAAATAACAAACGTTTCGACGCCATCGATCTGCTTGGCAATTTTCTCCAACAGCGGCACGAACGTCAGATCGACAAAGATCATTCTGTCTTCGGCGTGATTGACGATATAGATGATCTGCTCCGGGAAAAGCCGCGGATTGATCGTGTGGCACACGGCACCGATCCCCATGATCCCGTACCAGGCTTCAAGATGGCGGGCTGAGTTCCAAGCCAGCGTCCCGATACGATCGCCGAGCTTGATCCCGCGCCGCGTCAAAGCCTTGGCAACCCGCCTGGCCCGCGAGTGAATTCCGCCATAATTCGAACGAACGATAGGCCCTTCGATTGAACGCGTTACAACCTCGCGTTCGCCGTGAAATCGTGCCGCATGATCCAGAATTTGCGGTACAACCAGCGGCCAGTCCTGCATAGCGCCAAGCATGTCGATCCTCCAAATGGTTGAACCGATCCTAGAAGCAAAGTCGTGACCCGACAATACGAACCCTGCGCGTCGGCGGGACCATAATGTGGAATTGAGCCTGGGGTTGACCGCGCACCCCGGGGATGTTCAAGCCTACACTCCTCTATCGGGAAACTTTAGCCATGCCCCTCTCCAATGCC
>JANOFD010000252.1:0-1817 GCA_031413455.1 Rhodobiaceae bacterium | reverse complement strand
GCACGCGGGGATCTTTCTTCCGCGCATAGGCATCGATGTCGGCCAGCAGCTTTGTCTTCACCTCAAACGGTGTGGTCTCGATCGGGTTGGCGTCGGAATAGAGTTTGACGTTCGTCCGCGCCGGGCCCGCGGCCCAAGTGCCCGTGTGCCCGCTCTTGACGGCCTGCACCGCGTCAGCAGCGCGCTTGATCGCCGCCTCGCTGAGCTCCGAGGCATGGGCGAACCCGATCGCCTCTCCCGCCACCGCGCGCAGTCCAAACCCCTGCGTCGTATCGAAGCTGGCAGATTTCATCCGGCCGTCGTCAAAGACGAAACTTTCCGACAACCGGTACTCAAGAAACAACTCGCCATCGTCGGCGCCCTTCAGCGCATCGCCAACAATTCGCTCGACTTCTGGCCGGTTGAGGCCTGCTTGCGTGAAGAATAAATCGTTGGAAGAGGTCATGAGTGGCTCGCAGTGAGAGACGTGGTGCACCGGAAACTAGACGCACCATGCCGTGAGTCAATCGACGGTCACGAGTATCTTGTGGCATATGGTCGCAAAGACGCCATGTGGTGTCCACCGCTAAATCCCGTCCTCTAAAATTGCCATTATGTCTGGCGCGTAGGAGCGATTCTCCTTGGCGTCTTCTATTCACTCGGGCGAAACGGGGCTGTTGAAGCGCATGCGCGCATTTTTGCGAAACACAATCACGGGTCTTGCGGCGCTCAGCGCGTCGTTTTTGGTCACCGCATCCAGTTGGGCCGCACCGACAGATGGCGGCTCCGCCGTCGATGCCCAAGTGTGGCACATGAAGGCGGCCACCGATCATATGCAGGATATCTCGGACTTCCATGAATTCGTGATGGTCATCATTACGATCATCACGTTGTTCGTCATGGGGCTCTTGCTCTGGGTAATCGTGCGCTACAATTCCAGGGCAAACCCAAAGCCTGCAAACTGGTCGCACAACACGCTGATCGAAGTCATTTGGACCATCGTGCCGGTCGTCATTCTTGGTCTGATCGCCGTGCCTTCAATCCGGCTGCTCTATCAGGGCGAAGTCGTTCCGCCCGATTACGCGCTGACGGTCAAAGCCATCGGCCACCAATGGAATTGGTCCTACGAATATCCCGACCAGGGCATCGAAATAGATCTGGCCGAAATCGCTACCGATGCCGAAGCCAAAGCCGCCGGTGAACCGCGCCTGTTGGCCGTCAAGGAAGGCGGACGCGTGGTCGTTCCGGTCAACACCGTGGTTCGCGTCATTGTCACCTCGACCGACGTCATCCACGCCTGGACCATCCCGGCCTTTGGCGCGAAAATCGATGCCGTTCCAGGCAAGCTCAACGAAACCTGGTTCAAGGCCAATCGCGAAGGTGTATTTTACGGCCAATGCTCTGAACTATGCGGTTCAAGACACGCCTATATGCCCATCGCCGTTGAAGTCGTCAGTCAAGAACGCTTTGACGAATGGGTTGCACAAAAGAAAACATCGGCAAAGCTCGACGGCGCCACCAACGCGCTCGCCGCACGCTAAATAATTGGGAGTTTAAGACCTATGGCGACCGCCCCTCACGCTGACGCCCACGATCACCATCCAAATCCGACAGGCTGGCGCCGCTACGTCTATTCGACGAACCACAAAGACATCGGCACGATGTACCTGATCTTTGCGATCGTCGCGGGGCTCATCGGTGGTGCCCTTTCGCTTGGTATCAGGCTCGAACTGCAGGAGCCGGGCGTCCAATGGTTCGCCGGTGACGAACATCTCTACAACGTCTTCGTCACCGCCCACGCGCTGATCATGATCTTCTTCATGGTGATGCCCGCAATG
>JANOFD010000251.1:0-1001 GCA_031413455.1 Rhodobiaceae bacterium | reverse complement strand
GCCTTTGCGATGGCGTTTTGGCTTTGCTCGATCTGTTGCACCAGGCGATCGTCGTCGGCGGTCGAGGTTGTGCGCGCCTCCCGATACATGGTTTGCAAGTCTTCGCTGGCGATAGTTTGCGTGAGGATCGCCAGTGCTTCGTCGTGGGCGCGGCGGTCGCCTTCTTCGAGTAGCTTCGTGCGTTCCTGATCGAGTGCTGCCAATGCGGTTTGCGCCTTGTTCATGGCCGCGGTTGCGACGTTGAGTTCGACCTGCGCCGTCGTCAGCTTTGATTCGAGTTCCAGTATCCCCGCCTCCATCAGGGCGGCGCGTTCAATTTGTTCGAGGTTGTGGTCTTCGCTTTCGAGGCGCTTGACGAGCTCGTTGGCGTGTTCGCGCAGGCGGGCGGGGATTTCGTTCAGGAGCGTGTAGTTCGGGCGCGCTGTGGCAAAGCCCACAAGCTGGGCCACTTTGCGATCGAAGAAGCGAACGAAGTTTGAAGCCTTGTAATCTGCGGTCGCGAAGCCGCGATTGGCCAGATACATGAACAGCGGATCGGATTCGTAGGGTTTGCGTTTGATTGCCTGATCGGCTTCGGCCTGGTCGGCCTTTTTGTCCGCGGCTTCTGCGGTGGCGCGGGTTGCGGCAACGCGGTCACGTTGCGCGGTCCAGGCGGGGTCTGACTCTGTTAGTTTTTCGACCTGGGCTTGCAGGGAGGTGATGGGCGCGTGGGCGGTTTCGACGGCGGTGGTTTTTGCGCGATGCTCGGCTTGCGTGGCAACGAGCGCGTTTTGGGCGCCACCATGACGAATGAGAAGTTGCTCAAGCTTGGCTTTGTGGGTGCGCAGGATCTCCAGGGCACGGCGCTCGGCCGCGTCGAGTTCGCCAACGACGGTGTTGCGCACGAGGGCATCGAGACGGATCAGCGCGAGGGCGCGGAAATGTCCGGTCAGGTTTTTGCGCAGACGCTCGGCCTCTTGGGTCGAGGACGCCAAAACCTGCGCTAACCGGCTTTCGTTGCT
>JANOFD010000250.1:0-8661 GCA_031413455.1 Rhodobiaceae bacterium | reverse complement strand
CCTCGATGTCGAAGAAGATCAGGCTGTTGAGGACGCGAACGGTGTCAAAAGTGCCGTTCAGGTCGTCTGAGTCGATGACGTCGTCGTAGAAGAATTCAGTCTCGCTTCCACCCAGGGCGAATGCCGCCAAGTCCACTACACCAGTGATCGTACCGTCGATGTTCGCGGAGCTGGCGAAAATCGTTCCGGCAAACGTGTTGTCATCGGTATCGCGGCTGAGAAGGAACTGAACGTCACCGCCGGATTGTTGTGTGTAGTCGTCGCTGACATCGAATTCCGTGTCGTCATCAAGATACAGTGTTCCGCCGGAATTGACGTTCAGATCTTCGTTGAGCGAATGAGTCTGAGTGCCGGTGTGGGAGAAGTTCTTTCCGACCAGATTGGAACCCATGACTGCGGTGCCGCCATTGACGTTGAAATAGTCGACATCGTCCACAGAACCCCTGAGGTAAGCGAAGGTGCCGGCGGCGACTTCATCGTCGGTTCCCTCGGTGCCTTGGGCCGCCGCGCCGGAGGCATTGACATTGATGGTATCGCTGCCGCCGACGATGTCACCGTCCAACAGACCGCCGTTGAGGTTTACGATGTCATTGCTGAAACCGTTATCGATGATGATGTTGCCGTGCATGATGCCGGCCGTTTGGGTGATCACGTGGTTGGCGTCGGCGTCGCGCAAATCGATTGCGTCGTCGTCGGCCCAGATGGTGCCAGAGTTGAAGATGCCGCCGGCAATATGGCCGTCGACCACTGCTATGCCGTCTTCGGTGTTGCTTTGGATGAGGCCAGAGTTCGACAAATAACCGGCGATCACTGTGTCATCCAGGAAAACGGCTGAATTTTCGTCGGTGATGATTTGACCGGAGCTTGAGTTGACGAAATTGGCGCTCATGTCGGTGTTGTTGATTTGGAGACCCGTCGTGCCGCCCTGGATGAGGCCCGAGTTCGTGAAGCCCCCGATTAGGCTGCTAATGTCAATCACAGCCGCTTCGCGAGATCCCGATGTGATCGATCCGGAGTTCACGATACTGCCGGTGAAGGTCGTCGCGTCGATTGCGAGAGCGGAATCAGTCGCCGATTCAATCGTGCCCGAGTTGGTAAAGTTACCGCCGGACCACGTCGTCGTGTCAATATCTACGCCGTACGAACCAGCGGAGATGAGCCCCGAGTTCGTGAAGCCGCCATTGAAGTTTGTGTTGTCGACGTTGACACCGCTTGTACTGGCGGAGATTACGCCGGAGTTGGTAAAGCCTCCGTTGAAGTCGTCGCCGTCAATTTCAACGCCTGTGCTTCCGCTCGCGATTATTCCGGAGTTGGTGAAGCCGCCGTTAAAAATATTTCCGCTAAAATTGATGCCGTCGGAGCTGGCTTGTATCGTTCCGGAGTTGGTGAAGCCGCCGTTGAAGGTGTCGGAGTTGATTTCAACGCCGGTTGACGAAGAGTCAATCAATCCGGAGTTGGTGAAGCCACCGTTGAATGTAGTGCCGTTCAAGTTGACGCCGTCATTTGTGGCACCGATGGATCCAGAGTTGTTGAAGCCGTTTGAGAAAGTGGTGACATCAATGTGAACGCCTGTTCCATTATTGCCTTGGATCGTGCCGGAGTTGACAAAGCCGCCGGTGAAGGTGGTGGCATCAATTTCAACTGCCGTTGAGTCAACAATGATGCGTCCCGAGTTGTTGATGCCGTTTGAGAATGTAGTGACGTCGACGTCGATGCCGCGGTTGTCAGCATTGATGACGCCTGCGTTGGTAATACCGCCCGAGAAAGTGTTGTTGTCGGTCTGGATGCCTGTTTCACCAGCATCGATGAAGCCTCCGGCCAGGTTATGGATGCCGCCGTTAAAGACATCGCCTTCAACGCGGATGCCGTCGTCACCGGCGATCAAGCTGCCGGAGTTGGTGATGCCGCCGCTGAAGGTTTGCAGAACGTCCATGTGGATAGCGTCGTCGTCGGCGAGTATGGTGCCCGTATTCGTCACGCCGCCCGCAAAGTTGCCGGTGATGGTAAAGCGAGCGCCCGTGCCGCTGGTGACGTCGATGAGGCCGGAATTGAGAAAGCCGCCATCGAAGGCATTTGCGAAGACGCGGATGCCGGTGCCAGGGTCGGTTGCGAAGATGGTGCCGGAGTTGACGATACCGTTGTGGAAGGTTTTGCCCGAGAAATAGACACCCATTCCACTGTCGACATCGATGAGCCCGGAGTTCGTGAGGCCGCCGTTAAACGTTTCGGCAAGAATTACTACGCCTGCTGAAGGGTTGTTATCGGGATCTGCCAGGATGGTACCCGAGTTGACGAAACCACCGTTGAACGTGGTGACATCGAAGAAAACGCCTGTGCCTCCAGCGCCTTCCCCACCGCTGGCGTCGATGATCCCGGAGTTGAGGAAGCCGCCGTTAAATGTCGTAGTTGATGTGACATGGATGCCGTCGCCGCTACTTGTACCACCGGACGCAATGATCAAGCCCGTGTTGGTGACGCCGCCGTTGAAGGTGATGGGGTCGATCCAGATGCCGGTTCCGGACGAAGCGATAATCGTGCCGCTATTGTGAACGCCGCCGTCGAAAGTGGAAACGACTTCGATATGAATGCCGGAACTGCCCAAAATGCGTCCGGAGTTGTGAACACCGCCGTCAAACGTCAGGGCGTCGATATTGATGCCGCGACTGGTGCTGGCGTCGATCAGGCCGCTGCTGGTTACGCCGCCGTTGAAACCGTCGACGTCGATGTCGATGCCGGTCGAGCCGGACAGGATCGTGCCGCTGTTGGTCAATCCGCCGGTGAAGATTTCGTTGTCACCTTCGCCGATTTCGATACCCGATCTGTCGGCGATGATGGTGCCGGAGTTGGTGAGGCCACCGAAGAAGTCGTCGGCTTCGATGTCGATGCCGTCTTCGTTGAGCGAGCGGATGAGGCCTGAGTTGGTGATGCCATTGTTGAACGTGTTTAGCCCATTGTCGCCTTCGACCTTGATGCCGTCATCGTCTGCTTCGATGGTGCCGGAGTTATTGATTCCGCCATTGAATGTCGGCAGGTCGATGCTGATGCCGTCGCTAGTCGCCGAGTCGATCAGGCCGGAGTTTACTATGCCTCCGTTGAATGTTGTACCTTCGACTTCGATACCTTCGTCATCGGCAAGGATGGTACCGGAGTTGTTAATACCGCCGTTGAATGTGATCGCATCGGTTTCGATACCTTGACTGGATGCCGCCAGAATGCGGCCTGCGTTGGTGATGCCGCCGTTGAATGTTGTGACGTCAGACTCGATGTCGATACCATCCTGATCGCCAGAGATTGTGCCGGTGTTGTGGATGCCCTGGCCCGCGGTGTCTGGGGTGCCGAAGACGTCGGCTTCCACAAGGATTCCATCTCCGCCTTCGCCGCCACCGGAAATCAGGCCAGAGTTGGTGATGCCGCCGGAGAAGTTCGTGACGGCGGAGTCCAACTGAATGCCGTCGCCCGTGCCCGAGTTTGTCGCGCCGGCGATTGTGCCCTGGTTGTGGATGCCACCAGCGAAGGTGTCGGCCTCGATGCGGATGCCGGTGCTGGATTCGGAGATGATGTGACCGGTCGACGTGTTGGTGATGCCACCCGTGAAGGTCACGGTGTCATCGATCTCGATGGCCTCATTGCTGCCGCCCAGGATTCGGCCGGAGTTTGTGAGGCCGCCGCTGAATATCTGATTGCCTTCGCCGCCGATGTAAATGCCGGTGTCGTTGCCCTGGATGGTGCCTGAGTTCGTCAACCCGCCTGCGAATGTGCGCCCTATCGCCAACGTGGTGTTTGAGATGCGCAGGCCGATGCCGGATGAGCCGTTGCCCAGGATCCGGCCGGTGTTGGTAAAGCCGCCGGTCACGTTGGAGGCTTCGATGACCACGCCGTCGCCGGAGGTGCCGTCAATCAAGCCGTTGTTGACGAAGCCTGCGAGTAACGAGCTGTTGGAGACTTGGACGCCCGTTGCGCTGCCGTAGATGGTGCCGCTGTTGAGGAATTTGCCTGCAAGCGAGCTGCCTGCCGTGATGTCAACACCAACTGCGTCGCTGCCGCTCTGCACTCCGATGACGTTGAGGGGAATGTTGGTGAAACTGTTTCCCAAGGCGCCTGCGGCCACCGTAGTGGAGGTGATCAGCACACAGTCGGTGGCGTTGGAAATATAGACTTCGTTGATTGACGAAGTGGTGTAGGTGAAGGCGCAAGGCGCTGCCGAAGCCGTTCCGTTGGCTCCTATTGTACCTGCCGCCGCCAGGGCCAGCGTGGATGCACGTGACATTAGTCCATTCATACGCAAGCGGATCATTTTCTCATCTCCCCCGGGGATTCGGCCCAGATTTTGGTGGCTAGGTTAAAGTTACCGCCAGATGTGGGGACGCTATCCACATGCAGCGAATCATTACTCCCCTCCGCAATAACTTGTTAACCAGCCACGATTCCACTTCTTGAGTGCTTACCCGTCAGAAGGACAAGATGTTGTGGCTTCTCTACATCAGGTGGACGGATCGGGTTGAATAACGACCAAAGGTTTGATCATCTGTTTATTGTGGCTTTTGTGCTGCTTCTCACCAGATGTATGGTGTGCGATAAGTCTTTAACCATTTGTTAAGGAATCGAATCATGTCGGGTGTCGCTGGAACGACGGGACGGGCTAATTTGGGGACACAAGGCGCAGGGAAATCGAATCAGACGCTGAATTTGGCGACGGCGCTGCGCCAAGCGCGCAGCCTGTTCGAGGCGGGCAAAGTGGACGACGCGGCCAAATTGGCGGTTGCGATCCTGACGCAGCGGCCGGGACAGCCGGGCGCGGTGCAGATCGTGGCGGCGGTGGCCGAGAAGAAAGGCAAGCCTGAGCGGGCGATCCAGATTTTGCAGACTTCGCTGACGGGCCGGAAATCCGATGCGATGGCGCAGATGAACCTTTGCCGGTTGCTGCGGGCGGCGGGCCGGCTGGACGAATCGGTGAAGGCGGGCGAAGCGGCGGCCAGGTTTGGGGCGCTCGACGTTTATACCGATATCGGCGACACGCTGATGATGCTGGGTGAGGTTGACCGGGCGCTGGAGATGTTTGAGCGGGCGGTGGCGCTGCAGCCGGAATTGCCGCGGGCGCATCTGTCGATGGCGCATGCCTTGCTGATGAAGGGCGACTATCACGCGGGGTGGGTGGAGTATGAGTGGCGCTATCAATTGAAATCGACGCGCGACCTGCTGCCGAAGTTCAAGCAGCCGATGTGGAACGGGATGGAGCTTAAGTCCAGCACGCTGCTGGTGATTTGCGAGCAGGGTTATGGCGACTGTTTTCAATACGCGCGGTATCTGAAACTGGCCAAGGGGCGGGTGAAGAACCTGATCGTGGGGGCGAGCACTGAACTTAAGCCACTGATCGAGCGGATCGTTGGGCCGGGGCGGGTTTATGACCGCTGGGAGAAGCTGCCGCCGTTTCATTACCAGATCACGCTGTCGAGCATGCCGTTCGTGTTCGGGACGACGGTGGCCGATATTCCGGCGGAGGTGCCCTATCTGAAGGTCGATCCGGTGAAGGTTGAGGCGTGGCGGGTGCGGCTGGCGCCGTTCGCGCAGGAGCGCAAGACGGTGGGGCTGGTCTGGCACGGGCGGCCGACGAACGCGATCAATGCGGTGCGCTCGGTGCCGCTGGGGGTCTTGACGCCGATATTGGAGAGCGATGATTACGCGGTGGTGTCGCTGCAGGTGGGTGCGGGGTCGGAGCAGCTGGCGCAGCACCCGGGCAAGTCGCGGGTGTTCAATGCGGCGCCTTTGATCAAGGATTTCGACGATACGGCGGCTTTGATGTCGCTGCTCGACCGGGTGGTGACGATCGAGACGGCGTCGGCGCATCTGGCGGGGGCTTTGGGGCGGCGGACGCTGGTGATGCTGCCCAAGGTCGCCGACTGGCGCTGGCTGGAAGGGCGCAGCGACAGCCCGTGGTATCCGACGCTGGAACTTATCCGCCCCAAAGACGGCGGGCCCGAGACCGCGACGCGCTGGGACAGCGTAGTGGGGCAAGTGCTCGACCGGCTGGCGAAGATTTAGGGACATGAAGAAGAAAGAAATTTCACCGCTAAGACGCAAAGACGCGAAGAAGAAAGAAAGGGGAGCACTTTGGCGCGCAGCGCCTGTCTTTGGACATTTGGATGGCGCTTCGCGCCGAAGAGGAAACACTTCTTTCTTCTTCGCGTCTTTGCGTCTTAGCGGTGAAAATTCTTTCTGTTTTTTTGCTTCAGTTTAACCCCCAGGAAGTGGATGATTATTGATGAAAGCCAAGCAGCAGGTGGTGCAGATGCCGGAGCCGGACGTGGGTGCGCAGAAGATGTCGGTGCAGGATGCTTTGAAGATTGCCGACGGGCACAGCCGGGAAGGGCGCGCGGCGCAGGCGGAGAATGTGCTGCGGCAATTGCTGAAGCAGCGGCCCGATCAGCCCGAGGCGCTGCACGCGCTGGCGATCATCGCGCATAATGCGGGGCAGACCGAGGCTGCGGTGCGGTTGATTGCGCGGGCGCTTAAGGTCAACCCGAATGTCGGTTTGTTTCAGAGCAACATCGCCGAGATGTACCGGCTGATTGGCAAACCGGAGAAGGCGGTGGAGCATGGCAAGCTTGCTTTGGGTTTGCGGCCAGATCATGCGGACACTTACAATAATCTGGGTATCGCCTATTTCGATTTGGGTGACTTTGAATTGGCGCTCAAGAATTACGATAATGCGCTGCGTTTGCGCAAAGACTTTGCCGAAGCGCATAGCAATCGTGGCAATGCGCTGCGTCAGTTCCGCAAGTTTGCCGAAGCGGAGGCCGAGTATCTGCGCGCTATCGAGATCAAGCCGAATTACACGGAAGCCTATAACAATATGGGCAGCGTGTTGCGCGATCTGGAGCGGCCTGCGGATGCGGAGGCTGCTTACCGTAAGGCGCTGGCGCTGAAGCCCGGTTATGTCGATGCGATGAATAACCTGGTGTTGGCGCTGAAGGACCTCAAGAAATTCGATGAGGGGTTGGCGCTGGTGGCGCAAGTGTTGCAGTTGAGCCCGCGTAACGCAGATGCGTTTTGCTATGCCGGGTCGATCCATATCGAGCTGAAGAACGCCGATCTGGCGTTGGCTATGATCAACAAGTCGCTTGCGATCCAGCCCGACAAGCCCGAGACGCTGAACATGCTGGGACGGGCTTATTTCGAGGCGAACAATCCCGAGAAGGCTGTTGCCACTTATCAGCGCGCGATTGCGATCAAGCCGACCTATTCCGACCCCTACAACAATATGGGCAATGCCTTGAAGGAATTGGGGCGGTTTGACGAGGCTCTGGTGGCGTTCGACAAGTGCCTGGAACTGACGCCGGATTCGTATGGTGCCTATGTCAATCTTGTCGATGCGAAGAAATTTACCTCGGGCGACGACGCGCATCTGGTGGCGATGGAGGCGTATCTTGCGAAGGCCGAGACGCTGCCCGAGGAACGGCAGATGCACCTGCACTTTGCGGTGAGCAAGGCCTATGACGATCTGAAGCGCTATGACGAAGGGTTTGCCAATTTGCGCCGGGGCAGCGCCATCAAGCGCCGGTCGATCGAATACAACGAGGCCGACATTCTGGGCTATTTCGAGCGGATCAAAAACGCGATTACCAAAGACGTGGTTGCGCGTCAGAGTGGCGGCGGCGTTGCCGGCGACTTGCCGATCTTTGTATTGGGGATGCCGCGCTCGGGCACGACTTTGGTCGAGCAGATCATCGCCAGTCATCCGCGCGTTGCGGGTGCGGGAGAGCTGCGCGACTTGAACGAGACGGTGTCGAGCGTTCGCGACGGGAGCGGCAATCAGGCGCCCTTCCCCGAGTTTCTGCCGGTTCTGAAGCCCGGCGAACTGGCGAAAATTGCCGAGACTTATTTCCGGCGCTTGGCCAAGCACGCGCCGAAGGCTGAACGCATTACCGACAAGATGCCGTCGAATTTCTATTTCGCCGGTCTTATCCATCTGTCGATGCCGAACGCGAAAATCATCCATACCAATCGCAATCCGGTCGATACCTGCGTGTCGTGCTTCTCGAAACTGTTCGCGGGCGAGCAGAGCCAGACCTACGATCTGGCCGAGTTGGGGCGCTATTACCGCGCCTATCACGGTTTGATGCAGCATTGGCGCGAAGTGTTGCCTGCGGGTGCATTCCTCGACGTGAACTACGAAGAAGTGGTTGCTGATACCGAGGGCCAGGCGCGGCGCATTTTAGATTATTGCGGGCTGGAGTGGGATGCGCGCGTGCTCGACTTCCATAAAAACGAACGGCCGATCAAGACAGCCAGTGCCAGCCAGGTTCGCAAGCCGATTTACTCGTCGTCGGTGGCGCGGTGGAAGAACTATGAAAAGCACCTTGGGCCGTTGCTGGCGGAGCTGGGGGATTTGGTCTAGAAGGCCCTCATCCGTCACGGGCCGCGAAGGTGCGGCCCGCGCCGCCTTCTCGCGCAAGCGGGCGAAGGGCTAACAAAAAAGGATCGCCCTTCTCCCTCTGGGCTACGGGATTCACACATCTGATCTGACTTTCGCGATTGCGTAACCTTCGAGCATTGCGGCCATCCGTTTCCATCCTTTGGCCATGGTTTTTGGGCCCGGCGGTTTGTAATAGCAGTTCCAGCCGCCGAGGCGGGCGACAGTCCAGGAGAGCCATGAGAGCGATC
>JANOFD010000249.1:0-6054 GCA_031413455.1 Rhodobiaceae bacterium | reverse complement strand
CCGGTATTGTTTTTAGGGGCACTTCCTGAAAAAACGCCGGCTTTATATAGTTTAATGAATTATGCCGATTTGGTATTGGGCACTTGGTATCCGCAAGGGGGCATGCAAAAAATAGCGGATGGTATGTACAAATTGGCTTTGCGAGCCGGTCGCAAGGCACGAGCCGCTGGTTGAGATTGAGACCGACAAGGTCACGATCGAAGTGGCGTCACCGGCCGACGGCATCCTCGGCGAGATCGCCGCGGCGGAAGGGACTGACGTGGCGCCGGGCGCGTTGCTTGGGCGCTTGAGTCCGGGCGGTGCAGTGGCAGTGGCGAAACCGGCCGCTCCTCCGCCTGCGATGACAGTCGCAGCAAAGCCGATGGCGTCTCCTGCGGTCTCGCATGCGGCCGGGCGCGTGAGCCCGGCCGTGCGCCGCCTGCTTGCGGAGCGCGGCCTCACGGCCGAAGCTCTGCAGGGCAGCGGCGAGGGCGGGCGTATTACCGTCGAGGACGTGCTCGCCGCGGCGCGGCCCGCGGCACCCCCGGTTGACGAGGCTGGGCTGCGCCGTATTCCGCATACGCCGATGCGCCGTCGCATCGCAGCGCACATGGTCGAAAGCCTCCTTCACACCGCGCCGCACGTGACGACCGTGTTCCAGGCGGACATGTCGGCGGTCCTTGCGCATCGGGCGACAACGTCGTTCACGCTGACCACCTATTTCGTCGCCGCCTGCGTCGATGCGATTCGCGTCGTCCCCGAGGCAAATGCCCGCTGGACCAACGATGCGCTGCTGGTCGGCGATCGCATTGACATCGGTGTCGGCACGGCACTCGTGGGCCGCGGCCTCGTCGTGCCGGTCATCCGCGACGTCGGTACGCTCGACCTGGCAGGGATTGCGGGAGCGCTAGGCGAACTGGTCGCGCGTGCGCGCGACGATCGACTCACGCCCGCGGATCTCCGTGGCGGAACTTTCACGATTTCGAACCATGGGGTGAGCGGGAGCCTGGTCGCGGCGCCGATCGTCATCAACCAGCCGCAGTCCGCGATTCTCGGCATCGGCAAGCTGGAAAAACGCGTGGTCGTCGTCACGTCCGAGGGGAAGGACTCGATCGTCGTGCGGCCCTGCTGCTACGTCACGCTCACCATCGATCACCGCGTGCTGGACGGCCATCAGGCGAACCGCTTCATGGAGACTCTCGTGCGCCGGATTGAGGGTTGGACCTAAAAGCCGCTTTCTGTGTCAAAGTTGAGGATCCAGAAACGCGTCCGTGGAGGCTGCCCGAATGTACACGCAAGGCCTTGATTCTCTTGGCAAAGAGTGTCTCCGCGACGAGGCGCAGGACGGTGCGGCGCTGGAGTCGCGTTTTCAGTCGCGCGTGGACGCCGAGGAAAAGATCGAAGCCAAGGATTGGATGCCTGAGGCTTACCGTCGCACGCTGATCCGCCAGATCTCGCAGCACGCGCATTCCGAAATCGTCGGCATGCTTCCGGAAGGCAACTGGATCACCCGGGCGCCGAGTTTGCGGCGCAAGGCGGTGCTGCTTGCCAAGGTGCAGGACGAGGGCGGGCACGGGCTCTATCTTTATGCGGCCGCCGAAACGCTGGGCACCAGCCGCGAGGAGATGATCGAGGCGCTGCATTCTGGCCGCGCCAAGTATTCGACGATTTTCAATTACCCGACGCTGACCTGGGCCGACATTGGCGCCATTGGCTGGCTGGTGGATGGCGCGGCGATTCTGAACCAGGTGCCGCTGCAGCGCACGTCGTACGGTCCCTACGCGCGGGCGATGGTGAAGATCTGCAAGGAAGAAAGCTTCCATCAACGTCAGGGTTTTGAGATCATGACGGTGATGGCGAACGGCTCGCCCGAACAGCGGCGCATGGCACAGAGTGCGCTCGATCGCTGGTGGTGGCCGTCGCTGATGATGTTCGGGCCGCCGGATGACAATTCACCCAACACCGCGCAGTCGATCCGCTGGCGCATCAAGCGCGAAACGAATGACGAGCTGCGGCAGAAATTCGTCGATGTCACGGTGCCGCAAGCCGATGCGATCGGGCTTAAAGTGCCAGACCCAATGCTCGCCTGGAACGACGCGCGCGGTTCGTATGATTTCGGGCCGGTCGATTGGGAAGAATTTTACGCTGTGGTGCGCGGCGAAGGCCCGGTCGCCAAAGATCGCGTCAAAGCGCGGACTGCAGCCTGGGAAGATGGCGCCTGGGTGCGTGAGGCGGCGTCAGCACATGCAGCCAAACGCATCATCAAAGCAGCAGCTGAGTAGGGCAATGAGCAACGATTGGCCGCTGTGGGAAGTGTTCGTCCGCGCCAAGCACGGGCTGTCGCATAAGCATGCAGGCAGCGTGCACGCCGCCGACGCGCGAATGGCGCTGGAGTCGGCGCGCGACACTTATACAAGGCGCATGGAAGGCGTGAGCCTTTGGGTGGTGCCCTCGGCGCAGATTGTGGCGTCCGACCCCGGCGATGCGGCGTCGCTGTTCGAACCGGCGGCGGACAAGGTTTATCGTCATCCGACGTTTTATGTGATCCCCGAGAATGTGAAGAACATCTGATGGATCGCGCGCTCAACGACTATGCCATGGGTCTTGGCGACGACAGTCTGATTTTGGGTCAGCGCCTGTCGGAATGGTGCGGCCATGCACCGATGCTGGAGCTCGATCTGTCGCTCGCCAATATCGGCTTGGACCTGGTGGGGCAGGCGACGCATTTTTTGACGCTGGCCGGTGACGCGGACAGGCTTGCCTTTCACCGCGATGTGCTTGATTTCAAGAACTGCTTGCTGGTCGAGCAACCCAATGGCGACTTCGCGCAAACCATAGCGCGGCAATTTCTGTTTTCGAACTGGCAGGAAATGCTGTTGCGAGAGTTGGCGGGCTCAACCAACGCCACGCTGTCGGCGATTGCGGCCAAGTCTGTGAAAGAGGTTACCTATCACGCGCGCTTTGCTAATGAATGGGTGGTGCGGCTGGGCGACGGCACGGATGAAAGCCGTGCGCGCATGGTGCAAGCGCTAGAGTGGATGTGGCGCTTTGGCGATGAGCTCTTCGATGTCGATGTGCAACTGGAGCCGTTGATTGCAGAAGGAATTGCCGTCGACCCGCGCGAGCTTCGCGCTGAGTGGGAGGCGCGGATCGCCGCAACGCTGGCCCGCGCGAAGCTCGATGTGCCAGTGCCACGGCGCGGCGCCAGGGGCGGGCGCCTGGGGCACCATTCTGAGCATCTGGGGCATCTGCTCGCCACGATGCAGTTTCTGCCGCGCACCTATCCAGGGACAGTGTGGTGAAAGCGCGTGTCCTTCAGGTGCTGGCGCGCGTGCCCGATCCGGAAATTCCCTGCCTGTCGGTGGTCGATCTTGGGATCGTGCGCGACGTCACTGCAGAGGAGGTCGTGATCACGCCGACTTACACGGGTTGCCCGGCAACGCTGGTGATCGAGCAATCGATCCGCGCTGAACTGGATCGCGCAGGGTATGCACATCTTGGCATCAGGACTGTGCTGTCGCCGCCATGGACGACGGACTGGATCAGCGACGAAGGCCACGAAAAGCTGCGCGCCTTTGGCATCGCGCCGCCGTTCCGCTCCGCGCGCGAAGAAGACGCTACCTGTCCGCGCTGCGCCTCAACGCGCACCGAAATGATCAGCCGCTTCGGTTCGACGCCCTGCAAAGCCCTGCACCGGTGCCTCGCCTGCGGCGAACCCTTCGACAAATTCAAGTGCCATTAAGTTCATGTCGATAAACTCCGGATTTCACAAGCTGAAGGTTTCGCAAGTGCGCCGTGAGACGGCGGATGCGGTGTCCCTTCGTTTCGAGGTTCCGCCCGCCTTGCGCGATGCCTTCACCTTTAAGGCGGGGCAGCATCTAACACTCAAAGCTGATATTAACGGCGAAGATATCCGGCGCACTTATTCGGTGTGTGTTGCGGCTCACGAAAGGGAAATGCGCATTGCCGTAAAGCTCATGCGCGGCGGGCGCTTCTCGACCTGGGCGAACGAACACATCAAAGTGGGTCAGGAGCTTGAGGTTTTGCCGCCGATGGGACGTTTCGTCGAACCCGAGACCGCGGGAGACGCCCCCATTTATGTGGCGCTTGCGGGAGGGTCGGGGATTACGCCGGTGCTTTCGCTTTTGAAATCGGTCCTGCATGAAAAGCAGCGCAGCCGCCTGACGCTGCTCTACGGCAATCGCGACTCCCTTTCGATCATTTTCATGGAAGAACTGGCAGGCCTGAAGAACCGCTATCTTGACCGCCTCGAAGTCTATCACTTCCTTGAAGACGAAGCCGAGGAGATCGAACTCTTCAACGGCCGCCTGGACCTGGCAAAGTGCCAGGAGGTGTTTTCATCACTCGTGAATACTGAACAGGCGGATGCGTTTTTCATCTGCGGTCCCGGACCGATGATGGATGCGGCCGAAACCGCATTGGCGGCGCGCGGTGTGGCGCGCGATAAAATTTTGGTCGAACGCTTCACCACCAGCGAACTGTCGGCCGAACAAGTGGCGGCGAACCGGGCGCTTGAAGTCAAGGCCGCCGGCACGATGTTGACCGTCGCCATCGACGGGCGGCGACTCAAGCTTCCCTTCATCGCCGCCAAGGGCAACATTCTTGAGAGTGTTCAGGCCGCAGGACTTCCCGCACCCTATGCCTGCAAAGGCGGCGTCTGCACGACATGCCGCGCCCGCGTAACTTCGGGCACCGTGGTGATGAAGAAAAACTATGGCTTGAGTGCGCAAGAGGTCGCCGACGGCTTTGTACTCACCTGCCAGGCCGTGCCAACCAGCGACGAAGTCACACTCAACTACGACGCATGAACCGTTCCTCACGGCATCGCGGTGTAGTTCAGCTCGCAGCTATAGGTGAATTCCCATTGCGGATCGTACATCAGGCTGCTGCCCGTGACGACGCATCTGCGGCCTTGTCCCGCAAGATAGGCCGCAACCGCGCTCTCAAGCGCGTCCCGTTCCACGCTGTTGTTATATTTCCCAAACGTCGTCGTGCGGATTACAACATCGCTGACCGACGTCGTAAGGCTCGATGTGATGACCATCTTGCCCGCACTTGGCTTGTCGAAAATACGGAACGACCGGTTCTCGTAGGCGAAATTAGTCAGCGGGATATAGCGATACTCGTCATTGACGTAATGCGGGTACGCACACGCCGGAAGTCCAAGCAAAATCAGAACGGCAAAGGCACCACGCACAGGCATTCTCCTTCAACCCAACATTGATTCGCAAATCCAACCGAGTGTCCGCCCAATCCTTAAACAATTGTGCAACACGCGAGCCGGAATGCGGAACGCCAATTGCCCCCGCGCCCCGCTCACGCTAGTTTTGGAACGGACTCTATTGCAGACGCGCCGTACGTATAAAAGCAGGGACACTGGAATGCGATTAAGCGCCTTCATCACCCTCAGCATAGTCACGCTGGCCGCGTGCGGATCGCAAACCCCGCAAGCCCCCGGCGCCGGCAGCGCCATTCTTGAAAAACTGGGCATCCCTGGCCGCTGGGCCCAGGATTGCTTCCGCCCTTACAACACCCACAACCCGCATCTGATCTACACCGCGCCCGCGAATGGCGTGCCGACAGAGCAGGTGCTGATGGACCCCAACTTCGACCGCACAACCGAGCTTCTCGACGTCAAGGAACTACCCGTCGGCGCCATTCAATGGACCCAGAAGGCGGGCGAAACGATGGTCACCGTTGTCACAAAACTTGAGGGCAACCGTCAAAAAACGTGGAGTTCGACGGTGGACGACGGCACACAGCTCATCACCAACGGAAAGTTCAGTGGCGGCGGCGAACCGCCCTGGTTCAACAAATGCGAGACAAATTAACCGCCACTTGGCAAGTTCACAATGCAAGTCCATGATGGCGAGCAGGAGGCAACTGGCTATGAAACGAATATTGATAATTGCGCTGTTTTTGACAACCGCAGCACCGGCACTGGCCGACATATCCCAGCCGTCCATCTCAGGGAATTCCTGGATCGCCATCGCCGTCATCATAGGCCTTGTCGCGGTGATAGCGCTTTTCATCAGTGGCGTCCTCAGCGTTACC
>JANOFD010000248.1:0-1925 GCA_031413455.1 Rhodobiaceae bacterium | reverse complement strand
GGATACGCGTCGCCCACCACGCGCCGTGTTCGCTGGTTCATGGCATGAAGCAGCGGCCCGCAGCCCCAGACATCTTGCGCAACCTTGGTTTTGAAGTTGTCGAGCCCCGCGAAACACTGTGCTGTGGTTCTGCAGGCGTTTACAACGTCCTCGAACCAGAAATCGCCGGGCAACTGCAACGCCGCAAAGCAGCGACCCTGATGGCCACCTCTCCGCAGATCATCGCCACCGGCAACATCGGCTGCCTTGCCCAGATAGCCGCCGCAGTCCCCGTGCCCGTCGTCCACACCATCGAACTCATCGACTGGGCCACTGGCGGTCCATCACCGCCTGCCCTTACTGAACGAAGAAAATGACTCCCGCTGTTCTGAACCAAAATGCAGCCACAGGAAACCGCCCATGTCGTTAGCCGACCTCGCTATCATCGCCAGTATCGTCAGCAGCCTAGCCGTCGCGGCGTCGCTCGTCTATCTCGGGCGTCAGACGCATCAAAACATCAAGCACACGCGCGCATCGATCGAACAGGCGCGGATCAACCGGATCATCGCCCAATATTTGGCGATGGCCGACGAAAGTGTAGTGGCGGCTCACATCGTCGGGAACGGCGGCGCAGTGACACCCGAGGAAATCAAGCGCCGGCAGTTCTGGCTGGAATGCTCGGCGCAGAGGTTCGGCTGGCAAGACGCTTTCTTTCAGAAAACGCAGGGCTTGATCAGCGATGAGACGTTTGCCGCTTCTCGCGCATTTTTCGTAGAGCGCTTGAAGCAAGAACCCGGACTGTGCGCCTAGTTTCAGCAGCACTCGAGCTCAGGCTTTCCGACAAAGTTTGAGACATTCGTCAAAACGCTCCTCGCGGACGCACTGTCGCCGATCACACCCTCCGCTCCGGGTTGAACTCTACCCCTTCAGCAATTTCAGCACCCGCCGCCCCGCGCGTTGTCCGCTCTCGTAGGCGCCGTGCACCGTCTGGACATGCTTGCCGCCCAGTGCCTCGCCCGCCAGAAATACGCGTTCGTTGATCGGTGGCGACAGCAAGTCTCTCGCATTGGCATATCCGGGCCGCACGGCGGCGTATGCCCCGAACGTCAGCGGATTGCGGCCCCAATCGCTGGCTATCCCAAACCGCAAGCCGCGATCAGACTGCGTCCCCAATATATCTTTCAGCCGGTCTCTCGCGAACGACACTTGCTCTCCGGTCTTCAAACGCGACAACGACCACGCCAGCGAGCCTCCGGCGATACACACAACCAGCAGTGCGCCTGAAGGTCGCGCCAAAAATGAAACGCCGTGTTGATCCGGGGAGTGCGGCACAAGCAGTGAATCGTCCGGGAATTGCAGCGCCGGGCTTTTAGGCGTGAAGGCCAACGCGATTTTGCCGATCAGGCCCATCTGCAAACCGTCCAGCCCGGCTTGAACGGTCTGGTCGAAGCCAGGTTCGATCTTAATAGCGCCCGCGGCCAAAACCCCAGCCGAAACCGTAACGATCGCGGCATTCGCGTTCACCGCACCCCGGTCCGTTTCCGCAGTAAGCGTGCCGCGCCCGCCCGCGCGAATTGTGCGCACACGTGTGTTGACGGCGACCGGCACCCCCGCGCCCAGCCGCGAAGCGAGCGTGCCAATGCCTTCGTGGACCGATAAAGCAGGCAGGCGCTCGTCGCGGCGGTACCAATCTTTGACCGACATGTTTTCCAAATCGACTCCCATGTCCAGCGGACCGATTTGCGCAGACGCCGTCGCCAGCCAGGCTTGCGCGTCCGCGTCGAGCGCCGGCGGCGCGACAGTGCTGGCTGCGCGGTCCTGGTCTTCCCCAGCCGCCTCGGCCAGCGCCTGGCTAAACGCGTCGAACGCGCGTTCGTAGGCTGCATTGGAGTGTGGGGACATCGCTAGCCTGCGCGCGATGGCGAGTCCGATGACGCCGGCGCCGA
>JANOFD010000247.1:0-2848 GCA_031413455.1 Rhodobiaceae bacterium | reverse complement strand
CTGGAATACCTCCCCGGCATTCTGACGGCGGAGCCTACGAACACTGCCGGCATTGGCGATCCGGGCAAATCCTACTTTGCCGCGCTCGAGAAACTCACGGCAGACAGTTGGCGCCACTCCATGGACGACGAAAATGAATAGCACACACATTCCTTGCAATCGAGCCAATCGACCGCCACCCGGTCCTGCACCATTTTAACAACCTGGAACATATGAAACGAATGCCCAAGGCTCATTTTTGGCCGTTCTTGTTCTTGCGTTAACGCTTGATCGCTCACATAATCCGTTGATGGCTAGCGAAATTCATCGCATCACTTTCGAAGCCGACAAATGCGGCGGGCGCCCGTGTATTCGAGGCTACCGGCTGCGCGTGAAAGACGTTCTCGACATGCTGGCGGGTGGTGCGACGGTCGCTGAAGTTCTTGCCGATTACACTTTCCTGGAAGCAGCCGACATCAAGGCGTGCCTTGAATATGCCGCGGGTCAAGTCGATCATCCGGTCCTTGTCGGCGCGAGCTAGAGCCTTCGTGCGCATTTTGATCGACACAAATCTTCCCTGATCGCTCTGTGCTTGGTTTACCGCCAAAGGTCATGATGCCGAACATGTGCTCGACGTTGGCTTGGCACAGTCGAAGGACACTGCGATCTGGCGATATGCCAGCGAAGCGGATGCCGTCGTCGTCAGCAAGGACGAGGATTTCGCCGGCATGGCGCGCCGGTCGGAGAGCGGACCGGCAGTGATTTGGATGCACACCGGCAACGGAACGACGCGAAGCCTCTTGCTCTTGCTCGACGCGCTATGGCCTGTGATTGAAGCGCGGTTGATTGTGGGAGAGCGATTGATCGAAGTCCGGTGAGTTGAACGAAGCTGACAGTGGCTTGATGCCTCCCGGCGCTGTTCAATCGCGTTGGGGTGGTGCAACTTTGACCTGCTTGCAATTCCGGCATGACAACGACGCACGATCCGCGCGCGCCCGGCTCGGTTTTGTGGCAGGATGTGCCAGACCAAACCTAATAACCGGTGACGACCATGAACCGATACGACCCGCTGAAGGCACCCGACCCGCAGCAATGGCTGGCGGCAGACGAACAGCACCGCCTCAACCTCGTGGAGGACTTCCACTGACGCGACGCCCGCCTGAACCCGCCCGATCGCCGCGAACCCGTGCCTCACGCCGGAAGGATCAACTCCGCATTGCCCACGAAAAACGCCTCGACGGCGTCAGGGCCAAGCGGCTGGATATCGGACGCCATGCGCCCGATCGGGTCGGTGCCGCCTTCGATGTGCGGGAAGTCGGTCGAGAACGCGTAGACCTCCGCCATCCCATAGCGCTCGATCTGGCGCGCCGTTCGCTCCCAGAAAAACGGAGTCACGCGGATCTGGTCGACGAAAATCTCCGTGGGCCGCCGCTTCAGCGACTGACGCACGCGGCGCGAGATCTCCATACGGCTTTCCAGAAGATCGACGAATGGCCCCACCCACATCGCGCCAAGTTCGATCACGCCGACACGCAAGCCCGGGTGCCGGTCGAACACGCCGCCATAGATCATGCACGCGAGGTAGTTCTGCGGCGACAGCTGCATCGTGGCCAGCATGTGCGGGCCAACGGGCTCACCGGTCGTAAAGCTGCCAGGTCGAAGGAGATCGGCGTCCGGCCACGCAGTGCTTCCAAAGAAGTTTTGCTGGCCGCCGATGTGCAACGTAACGGGCACGCGGGCTTGCGCCAGCAACGACCATAGGGGATCGACTTCCGGCGCCGCAGGCGAGAATCCGCCCGGCGCGATGCCGTCTTGGATGAAGACGGCGCGCGCGCCGCCGGCAATAACCCGTTCGGCCTCGGCGATTGCGCCTTCAATCGTGGTCAAGTTGAGCAATGCCGTGGGACGCAGCCGACCCTTTCCGGCTTTGGTCCACCTCAGCACGGCGTCGTTGTACTCGCGCAAAACGTTTCCGGCGCTGGGATGATCGGACCACGCCGGGCCTGCCATCACAATCTGCGGAAAGATGAGCTGACGTTCGATGCCCATAAGGTCCATCGTCGCCAGCCGGCCTTCAGGCGTGGCCGCACCGGGCGCGCCAGTGCCCTTCGTTTTCCACACCGACTCCGCCGTACGTTCCGGCTCGATGGTGTCGTCGAAAAATTTGTGCCCGAGGTATGGCTTGCCCACAAGCGCCATCGCCTCGCCAAAGACCGCGCCCCATTGCGAGGCCGGCACTTGCAGGTGAGAGTCAAGATCGATGATGCGGCCGTGGACCGCTGTTAATCTGGTGCTCATCACCCGACTTTGCGGCAAGGTTCCTGCAAAGTCTACCAGTTCTCAGAAGGTCTGCCAGCGGCGCCGCCGCACCATCGGCGTCACCACCGGCGAGGCGCCCGTTTTGGTACGCCCGATCGCCTCGAAGCCGTGCCGCTCGTAGATCGGGATGTTGCGCGGGTTTGGGGATTCGAGATGGGCGGGGCGCTTGATTTCCGGCGCCTCAATCCGTGCGCGGAACAGTATCTTTTTTTTCGTGCGGGATACATCGACAAGAACGTGTGGAGATCTTGGTGCAACGGCATGAGCCAATTCACGGAAGATCCTGAATTTCGGGAACTCTGAGAAGCCGAACTCAAATCGAACTCTTACTATGGATTCACACTTTTGGTTTGCAGGAAAATGGCGCCAGGATAAACATTGACGGAATTTATGCGCGCGTCGCAAGAAATCCACTCTGCCCCCAATACCCTGCAGGCTACGATCATGTCCATGATGGGCTTGATCGACGGCGCCTGGGCATTCGGCACTGTGTCACTTTTCATTGCGGCGATCCTCAGGCAAGGCACATTTGCGAGTGTGCGCGCTTTCC